>JAQVEI010000097.1 GCA_028697695.1 Lentimicrobiaceae bacterium | reverse complement strand
GTCAAAATAGATGAATACCTCCAGACTGTCATTGGGTTGACATCCATCCGGCACCCACTTCATGGGCAAAAGAATCTCGCCCATATCTCCCCATCAAGATAAACGCCAAAGTCAACTATTTTTACTATGTCGAGTGTGTTGTATCTGCCCGGAATTGCCATGAAAAAGTATTTTTAGAGCCAAAGCTGCAAAGTTACCACAAAAGTATGAAGTAGATGAGATTGTTCTCAGACAAATGACATTACACCCCGGAAAACAAAAATTCTGTGAAGAAACGGCTGAAAATCTGCTTCCAGGCAGAAGGTTTTGTGAGGACAAACGGTTGAATGTATGTATTGTATGATGTTTCCCATCAAACGGTTTGAGATTAAGCATGCCGGCTTCCAATGAAGCCAGAGAATCCTGATTGTTTATGCAAAAAGTTCTCTGAATACATCTTCCATTTTAGCCACGGGCACAAGGGTAATGTTCTTTGCCACAATATTGGCTGCTTTAGCATTAAGCTTTGAGATCAATATCTTTTGAAAGCCAAGTTTCTCTGCTTCTGAAACCCTTTGTTCAAGCCGGCTCACTGGCCTTATTTCACCCGACAGGCCCACTTCACCGGAGAAAGCGGTTTTGGCATTCACCGGCATATCGATGTTTGAAGACAGTATGGCAGACACTATAGCCAGGTCGGTGGCAGGGTCATCCACCCGCAGGCCGCCGGCAATATTCAGAAATACATCTTTGGCTCCCAATTTAAAGCCACTTCGTTTTTCGAGCACCGCGAGCAACATGTTCAATCTGCGTGCATCAAATCCGGTTGAAGACCGCTGTGGAGTGCCATAGGCCGCCGTGCTCACCAGTGCCTGCGTTTCAATCAGCATAGGACGCATTCCCTCAATGGTGGCTGCTACAGCTATCCCGCTAACAGTCTCGTCATGCCGGGTAATTAACATTTCGGATGGATTGTTAACCTCGCGCAAGCCACTGGTCTGCATTTCATAAATCCCCAGTTCGGATGTACTGCCAAAACGATTTTTCACCGAACGCAATATGCGGTAACCGTAATTCCTATCCCCCTCAAACTGCAAAACGGTATCTACCATATGCTCCAACAATTTTGGCCCGGCAAGCGTACCCTCCTTGGTGATGTGACCGATGAGAAAAACAGGTATATTTACCGTTTTGGCAAACCTTTGCAATTCTGCCGCCGTTTCCCGGATTTGTGAAATACTGCCCGCCGAAGCATCTATGTTTTCACTGCTGAGGGTTTGTATTGAATCAATTACCACCATACCGGGTTTAATATCAGAAATATGTTTAAGTATTTCGGCGGTTGAAGTTTCAGTAAGGATATAACATTCGTTTGCACCCATGCCCAATCGCTGGGCACGCATACGGATCTGCTGCTCGCTCTCTTCACCCGAAACATACAACACCCTTACCCCTTTTATCGATAAAGCAACCTGTAACATCAATGTTGATTTACCTATGCCGGGTTCGCCACCCACCAACACTACCGAACCTGCCACCAGGCCGCCACCCAGCACGCGATTGAGTTCAGCGTTCCCCGTGTTCAGACGGCTTTCACCGTCCAATTTTACTTCGGTGATCAGTGTAGGAACGGCGGGCTTTTGCAAACCTAAAGAATGTTTAAACCCGGGCTCATCACGCTTTATAACCTCCTCAATGTAAGTATTCCACTCTCCGCATGAGGGGCATTTGCCTATCCATTTGGGAGATTGCGCCCCACAATTGCTACAGAAAAAAGCAGTTCTCGTTTTCGACATAGATTGTTTATTATCCTTATTACCTCATTCGCTGTGATATAGCTGTTTGTATGGATGGAATCAGCTATTGGTATTAATGTTCATTCAAAAGTACGAAAAACCATTCTCACAGCCATGATTAGGTGAGTTTCTTTAACAATATATGCTGGCGGCTGGCAGCAAAGGAATTAATACCAAAAAACCTTAACCATTTACATTGTGTTCGCTGTTCTCTTTAAATTCATCCTCAGCCAGTTAAGTCGAAACACTTTAGTGAATGATAGCTGATGTAACGCTTAAAAATCGAGTGTGAGCTGAACTCCGACAGTATTTTCGTGAAGGTCAAGGTTTGAAATACCCAGTCCCAGTAAGCGGATGCCCTGTTTGGCGGGCAAAATACCGGCGGTAAGCTCCCGCGCAAGTTCCAATATAACACCGCTATCGGTTATACTGGTTAAACGGCTTCGGCTTCGTGTTATCTGTTGAAAATCAGCATACTTCACTTTCAATGTAAGGGTACGTCCGCAGACTCTTTTCTGCTCCATGCGTCTAATCAACTCTATTGCAATGTTATCCACCTCTGACTGTATCTCTTCACTGGAACACAAATCAGTCTCAAAAGTCGACTCAGTACTGATGCTTTTACGGTCCCGGTGTGGCAACACCTCCCGATCGTCCTGACCCCGTGCAATATGATAATAAAAAATTCCTGTTTTTCCAAACCATTTTATAAGATCGGCCAGCTCACAGTTACGCAATTCAGCTCCATTGGTGATGCCTCTTTGCAAAAACCGACCAGCCGTTACTTTACCTATCCCATGAAATTTATGAATGGGCAGCTTATCGATGAAACTTAAGGCGTGACGGGGATGAATAAGAAACTGTCCATTGGGTTTATTGCAGTCTGAGGCAATCTTAGCCAGAAATTTATTGTATGACACACCGGCTGAAGCTGTTAGTCCGACCTCTTGAAAGACTTGAGCTCTTATTTTTTCCGCGATTTTGGTGGCAAGGGTATCGGATTGCTTGTTTTGGGTAACGTCAAGGTAGGCCTCATCCAGGGACAATGGCTCCACGAGGTCGGTATACCTGTAAAAAATTTCACGTATTTGCTCCGACACCTGCCTGTATACATCAAACCTTGGCCGCACAAAGATGAGGTTGGGACATTTGCGCAATGCAGTTGCTGAAGGCATAGCTGAATGAACTCCAAACTTCCTGGATTCGTAACTTGCCGCTGCAACCACTCCACGCTGCCGGTTGCTGCCAACAGCTACGGGTTTTCCCTTCAGCAAAGGATTATCACGCTGCTCCACAGAAGCATAAAACGCATCCATATCAATATGAATGATTTTACGCCAGGCTGTATTTTCATGCATAAATTCAACAAGCTCATTCATGCCGAATGAAGTTTTCAATATCCGGTAAAACCGGCCGTGCCCACCGGAAATGCGTTTAGGCAGGCCGTTCAAAAAAGCGGTTTACTCCACTATGGTCATCTCGTTTACCAGATGTCCGGCTCCGGCAAATTTATCTACAATAAAAAGGCAATAGCGAATATCAATGCTGATGTTTCGGCATTGGTCGGGGTCATACATCAGATCGCTCATGGTACCTTCCCAGTTGCGGTCGAAGTTTATGCCAAGCAGATATCCATCGGCATTCAGCACCGGACTGCCCGAATTTCCAACCGAGGTATGATTGCTGGCCGTAAAGCATACATGCATGGTTCCGTCACGGTCGCCATAACGGCCATAATCTTTTTCGCGATACAGTTTTTTCAACTTTGGTTCTACCACATAATCGTAAATGGCAGGATCTTCTTTTTCCATAATGCCTTCCAGCGTAGTGTAATAACGGTAATCAACGGCATCGCGCGGTGAATAATCATCCACTTTACCATAAGTTACCCTCAACGTAGAGTTGGCATCGGGATAAAACCGTTTATCGGGCTGGTATTCCATTAATCCACGCATGTAAATACGCTGAAGGCTGTCGTTGGTAGCTTCCAGACCCGAAATGGACGGCCGAATGGCACGAATATAATGCCCGTAAATGGCTTCTGCAATACTAAACATTGGATCCACTTCAATTTGTCTGGCCTTGCGCCGGTTGTATCTGTCCAAAAACTTATTGAGCCTTTGCTGATCGGTAAACATGCTTTTTTCAAACACCACATCAGCCCATCTGGTAAAACTATTGCCGTGTTTAAGCAATTCCATGGTCAAATTACCGGGCATGCGTGCTCCCTCCTGATGTTCAAACCAATCCTGCATCAGCACGATAAATACTTCGTGATCAATGGGAGCATAATAATTTTTGAAAAAGGCATCGGCATAAGTACGCAGCTTCTTTATCTGCTCATCAATGGCTTCATCAGTCACTTTCTTATCTGTGCTCTGGATTAGCAGCGTATTGAAACCATATGCAAATCTAACGGCTTCTATTCCCAATCCGGCCTCAATCAGGTAAGTTTGGTCTTCTTCCAGCCTGCCCATTTTACCATACAGCTCATCAAAAGCGGGCAGGATTCCTCCATACATTTTCTCACGTCCGGCATCACTGGCGGCCCAGCTTTTAAACCCATTTTCCAGCTCCTGCTTTTTGTTGATGGCATCCAATTTCTGAATGCCACGGTTCTCACCAATCATTTTCTTCCAGTAATTGGCCACCGAGGCATGCTTTGCCGCGTACTGTATGCGCACCAGGTTGCTTTCATTCTGGTATTTGTCGAAGATAGCCAGGCGTTTACCCCTTAACCGGATGGCCGGCGGGTTAGCTTGTTGGGTAATCATCTGAATGGCATTGGAAGGCAGATATTCCTGGGTGGTACCGGGATAACCAAAAACAAAAGTAAAGTCGCCTTTTTCTGCTCCCTTAAGGGAAATTTTGAGATGGCTTTTCGGCGTATAAGGCACATTATCTGCTGAATATTCGGCGGGTTCGTTATTTTTATTGGCATAAATCCGGAATATGGAGAAATCTCCTGTATGTCGCGGCCACATCCAGTTGTCGGTATCACCGCCAAACTTGCCGATGTTGCTCGGAGGAGCGCCTACCAGCCTTACATCGTTAAAAGTTTCACTCACAAACATATAAAACTCGTTGCCGTAATAAAATGGCTTGACAACGGCCTTGTAGTGGGTACCTTTTACTGCTTCCTGCTCAAGGGTAGCAGAAATCTCGCGAATGGCTGCCTCCCGCTGACTTTCGCTCATTCCGGGTTTCAGCGCCTGAAGCACCTTTGAAGTCACATCTTCCATACGCACCAGAAGGGTAACACTCAGGCCCGGGTTGGGCAATTCTTCTGACTGATTCATCGCCCAAAAACCATTGGTAAGATAATCGTGCTCCAGCGAACTGTGGCTCTGAATTTGCCCGTAACCGCAATGGTGATTGGTTAGAATAAGCCCCTTATCCGAAACAATTTCAGCGGTACATCCGCGTCCGAACAGCAATATGGCATCTTTTAAACTGCTGTTGTTGATGCTGTATATATCTTCGGCACTGATGCGCATGCCCATGGATTTCATTTCCTTTTCATTTAACTGCTCCAGCAAAAGGGGCAACCACATTCCCTCACCGGCAGTGGCAAGACGGAAGGCAGCCAAAAAAACAAACAGGAAAATTGCGTTCTTTTTCATTCGGAATAATTTAATGATGAATCAATATTTTGTTTCGTTGAATGGATTTAACCAATAGCTTAACCGCTCAACAGACAATTCTAATTTTTTAATTAATCTGTTGAGCAGGAAAAATGTAGAAAATCTATCTATTTTACAGCAATGGTTTCTATTTCTACCATTGCACCCAAAGGCAGCTTCACTACAGCAAAAGCAGCTCTTGCAGGCGGGTTTTGGGTATAATAACGCCCGTAAACTTCGTTCATGGCTGCAAAATTGTCCATATCGCTGAGCAAACAGGTGGATTTCACTACATGACTGTAATCATAGCCTGCCTCTTTAAGGATGGCCCCGATATTTTTCATTACCTGCTCCGTTTGTTCAGCAATTCCGCCTTCTACAAATTTACCGCTAGCAGGGTCAATAGGAATCTGGCCCGAAATATAAAGGGTACCATTGGCTTCCACAGCCTGACTGTAAGGGCCTACTGCCTTGGGAGCGTGCTCAGTGTGAATGATTTTTTTCATGAATATTTATTTTAGGGATTTAAGTTCCGGATTATCGGTCAAAATTAAACAAAATTCAGCAAAAAATGCAATCCAGCTGAAGCATTTGAGCTATAAATAAATGGGGAAACACAAAAGAAACCAATGAAGTAAAACAGTTATTCAAACCTGCTTTCGCCTGACATTAGCGCTATAAAGCGGCATCATTACCAACAGCAGGCCCGATAAAACCAGGAGTGCCTGACCAAGTCCCCATTTATCGGCTATAAACCCCAATAAAGGTGCAAACATTGCCGCAAACAAACTCTCGGCCTGAGATTCAGCCGAAAGGGCAGTGGCCAGAACATCCCTGTCCAGACGATCGGCAACCAAGGCGATACCAATAGGCTTGCGCAAATTTTCAATCAGGTAAACGCCTGTAAAAAATACAATCGCGGCCAAATAAATATCTTCCAGATAAAACCACCCACTGATTCCACCCATGAGTAAACCTGCCAGCATGGTTAAATTAAGGGCCCGGCCGGAATTGGAAAAAAATTCGGCAAAACGACCCGAATAACGTGACATGAGTGCCGTTAATATATGCATCACCGAAAAAATCAAACCCACCATCACAGCCGAGCGTTGCTCGTTTTCAAGATATAAAAACAAAGGAATGCTCAGAGCAAAGGTTTTAATGACCGGCTGCAGATAGTCCTTAACGGCTTTGTAATACCCGGTATAAACCGATTGTGTAAGAATGGCACGCAATATACCGGGATTTCGAAAAGAAAATATAAAATCTCCAATGGTTTGCCTGAAAGCTGAAAGTATTTTCCCCCGGTTTAACGCCTGACGTTCGCCTTCAAGTTCTCTGGGATAAGTGGTCATCAGAAAAAGATCCATGGCATAAGGTACCACAGATAAAAGAAAAACAGTGCTGTAATTGCTGGTTCTAAAAACAATTAAAGCAGCAAGTACCGCTGAAACTGCTGATCCGGCCTGCGACCATGAACGGGTATGCCCATAGTAATTAATCTTCTGGTTTTCCCAGCCCTTAATTTTCAGATATTCAAAAATCATGGCCTTGTGTGTACCCGTCCGAAATGCATCCCCGTAAGCGTAAAATACCATAGCCACAATGAGCATCCAATAAGCGCCGGAAAAAAAGAAAATTACAAACGAGAGAATATAACAGGAAAATGCGGAAATCATGCTTCGCCTTCTGCCAAGGCTATCCGCAAGAATACCCGTAGGGATCTCGAAAATATTGACAGTAATTTCGCGAATGGCTATCAGGGTACCTATCTGAAGAAAAGACAAGCCTTTCTCCATAAAAAATAACAGGAGGAATGGCTCAAAAAATCTGAGATTCTTAAGAAAACCATAAGCACAAAACTTATAGTACTGAAGGTCTTTTTTAAATTTAATCGCCATAATCCGCAGCCTGGATTCAGCCTGTAAAGTTAAACTTTAAAAGTGAATAGATTATAGGCAATGGAGCACTTGGAGACAGGGAGCGCTTCGGTAAATAATCATTAACCAACCAGGAGGATGAGCATTGCAGCTAATCCACCGAGAAAGTTCTAAACTTCCTTGATCCCGAAATGGCATCGCTCTTTCTACTTTAATATTTTGCCCTATGGAGATAGGTAACTGCAAACAGTCCTATCTCCATAACTTTGACTAAAATCAAAATTTGACTGTTAATCCTGTCAAACAAACCTGTTAATCCTATTAATCCAGTCCAAACAAACCTGTTAATCCTGTAAATCCTGTCAAAGAGAAACCTGTAAATCCTGTTAATCCTGTCAAAGAGAACCTGTTAATCCTGTTAATCCTGTCAAACAAACCTGTTAATCCTATTAATCCAGTCCAAACAAACCTGTTAATCCTATTAATCCAGTCCAAACAAACCTGTTAATCCTGTAAATCCTGTCAAAGAGAAACCTGTTAACCCAAAGAGGTAAGCGCAACGAGGCTAATCCGCTTTAAGCGAATTTTTGAATCCAACATAGTGGACGCGGCAAAGCTTATCCGCCGCTGGTATGGCATTTCTTTAGTATGCCCGTGCAAAGACCACTCTTTTATCAGAGGGTTTACCGGTCAATATACATTTACCGGCTTCCGGTTTCGCATCCAAAGGAATACAGCGA
>JAQVEI010000096.1 GCA_028697695.1 Lentimicrobiaceae bacterium | reverse complement strand
AAAAACTTTCCGGTACCTCCGGCTTCAGCCTAAAGACGAAAAACAAGGCTTTCCTTTACCACCGGCTTTAGCCGGTGGTTTAAAAACAGCCGTACTTAAAAAGGGCTTTAGCCCAAATTGGTTGAAATAACAATCAAAAAAACCTTAATTAGAAAAGAAAAAACTTTCCGGTAACACCGGCTTTAACCACGAGACGAAAACGAGGCTTTCCTTTACCTCCGGCTTCAGCCTAGAGACGAAAAACAGGGTTTTCCTTTACCACCGGCTTTAGCCGGTGGTATAAAAACAGCCGTATTTAAATAGGGCTTTAGCCCAAATTGGCCGGAATAACAATAAAAAACTTGACCGAAAAACAAGGCTTTCCTTTACCACCGGCTTTAGCCGGTGGTATAAAAACAGCCGTACTTAAAAAGGGCTTTAGCCCAAATTGGTTGAAATAACAATCAAAAAAACCTTAATCAGAAAAGAAAAAACTTTCCGGTAACACCGGCTTTAGCCACGAGACGAAAAACAGGTTTTTCCTTTACCACCGGCTTTAGCCGGTGGTATAAAAACAGCCGCAGTTAAAAAGGGCTTTAGCCCAAATTGCAATCAAAAACTTAAATCAGAAAAGAAAAAGCTTTCCGTTACCTCCGTCTTCAGCCTAAAGACGAAAAACAGATTACTACCGCCGGGTTGGGCACATACTCAATGTAGATGGCGGGTACTTTGTAGCGGGTATTTGTTTTGTCGGGCAGGTATTGCCCGATGTATTGAAATACGGTTGCAATACCGTTTAAACGTTCTTTCAATAGCGCAAAAGGGGTGTAGGTATCCATAAGGTTCAGTGTTTCAAAATCTTGTTAATAGCCTGGTCAATTTCGCGTTCAATCATATCGTCAATTTCCTTGCTGTCGCCAATAAACTGGCGTTTAGGCATTTTAAAGCCCTTGCCCCGGCCTGCCCTCAGGCCCTCGTTGTGAACGTCGGCATAGATAACATCACTATATACAGTAACCGATGCCACACCTGTTTCATACTTTAGACTGCGGCCAAGGTCACCGGTTTTACCTGTTAATATTTTGCGTGTTTTAGCTGTTCCTATAGTGCGTGGATTCGTATGGCGTTTAACAACCTGCCACTTTTCAACACCGCCATCCTGAAAGACTTCCAATTGAAAGTTAATCTTAAAAATTGAAACGGCTCTTTTGCCGATAATCTTTGGCAATTGCTTAGTAATCGCCCTTGAGACACTTTGCTGTTGTCTTTGCAAATGTATCTTAAATTGCTCCGGTGACATTTATTTGGGCTTAGATGTTGATTTATCGAAAATTGATCTTATATTTGGATTCGAGAACAGCTTATTATTTCAGCCTTGGATTGCTTCCTTGCGTGATGGGTAATAAGCTGTTCTTATTTTATTTTATCCACAAATGACCAAAGTGTCATTTCACCAGTTATCAACTCCCTGACGGCTATATAAAACTTTATTTCATCGTAAAGACGAAAAACGAGGCTTTCCTTTACCTCCGGCTTCAGCCTAGAGACGAAAAACAGGGTTTTCCTTTACCACCGGCTTTAGCCGGTGGTATGAAAACAGCCACACTTAAAAAGGGCTTTAGCCCAAATTGGCTGAAGTAACAATCAAAAACTTAAATCAAAAAAGAAAAAACTTTCCGGTACTTCCGGCTTCAGCCACATCACGAAAAACAAGGCTTTCTTTTACCACCGGCTTTAGCCGGTGGTATAAATACAGCCGCAGTTAATAAGGGCTTTAGCCCAAATTGGTTGAAAAAACAATCAAAAAAACCTAAATCAGAAAAGAAAAAACTTTCCGGTACCTCCGGCTTCAGCCTAAAGACGAAAAACAAGGCTTTCCTTTACCACCGGCTTTAGCCGGTGGTTTAAAAACAGCCGTACTTAAAAAGGGCTTTAGCCCAAATTGGTTGAAAAAACAATCAAAAAAACCTAAATCAGAAAAGAAAAAAGCTTTCCTTTACCGGTTATAAGAACATCCGAAGATAAATAAGGGCTTTAGCCCAAAAACATGACAGTCAGTAATTTTTAAAGGGTATCTCGCTTCAAAAGTGCGTGTAACTGTCAGTAAATCAGCAAGAAATGCAAAACGTTCAAATACTGGGAAATAAACACACTACAAATGAGTAATATACTGATAACAGGTGCAACAGGGAATATTGGATTTCAGGTGATTCGATTTTTGTCTAAAATGGATTCTTCAAATAAAATTATTGTTGGAGTAAGAGATATTGACAGAGCCAGAAGTGTTTTTAAAGATTACCCACAACTCGAATATGTAAATTTTGATTTCGGGAAATCTGATACATTTGAAAATGCATTAAACAAAAAAAAATTGACAGAGTCTTTCTTCTTCGGCCACCTCATATTTTAGATATTGAAACATATTTTAAACCTTTGATTTCAAAGATTAAGTATAAAAATATTAACGAAATTGTTTTTCTTTCTGTGCAGTGAGCCGACAAAAGCAAACTGATTCCTCACAACAAAATTGAGCAAATAATTAAAGAAAACGGATTTGATTTCATTTTCCTGCGACCAGGTTACTTCATGCAAAATCTAACCACAACTCTGCTAAGGGATATACAGTCAAAACGACAAATTATTTTACCAGCAGGAAAAGCCAAATTCAATTGGATAGATATTGAAAATATTGGAGAGGCTGGAGCTATCCTACTGGATAAATTCCAAGAATATAGAAATCTGACAATTGACATTACCGGATTAGAAAATGAAAGCTTTGAAACTGTAACAAGACTGATTAATTCTTCAATAAAAAATCCGATTAAATTCAAAAATGTTAATCCATTCAGGTTTTATCAAATTAAAAAACGAGAGGGAATGGCAAAAGGCATGATTATCGTAATGATTCTGTTGCACTTTTTACCCAGATTTCAAAATGAACCTCAAATTTCGGATTTTTATGAGCGATTGACCGGGAAACAGCCGACAGATTTAAAAACTTTTATTGAAAGGGAAAGTAATCTATTTGACAAACAGTGATATATCCAAACTAAAGGGAGCCGCTGACCGCAGCATAGCCGAGGTCAATGCCATTCACACGCATATGTCTAAAGGGGGCTCATACATGGAAGTTCAAATTTATTCCAGGGTTTTGCGGGCCCGTTGACTTCAGTGAATGTCTTTCGACAAATTTGACGAATCGAAAAAAATACAGTCTTCTTCTGCTGCGTCAAAGAAATTGCCCGGCAGACAACCATATTACGGTATTGGCTCTTCATCGAAAAATCAAAAAATTACAAACAAAAAAATATTCTTGTACGTGATTGATTGTATAAAAATAGTTTTTACTTTTAATGGTGATTTTACGGGGCATGATGCCCGGTAATCAAAAAGGGGCAGCCTGGCCTGGAAAACCACTTGAAAAGACATTTAAGATGGTTTTTTTATTTGTCTGTAATTATAGAATAGCTTTTGAAAAACCAATTGATAAGAATAATTTTTCAAGAAATTATGAAAAGATTTGTAACAATGGAGCGCAAATCAGTTATGTTTTGTATGGCTTTAATACTGTTGGTTTCATGTAATAAAGAAGAAAAAGACCCTGACCCCGAATACAACGCGATATTGGCAACGGGAGTAGTGGATGTCAAATTTGTTAATGGAACTGCCAATGTAAGGGTTGAAAAGGATGATGTTGTAGCGGTATTCAGCACTGCTTCAGAAACAGAACATTCTTATCCTTATTCAATTAAATTGAGTGGGGTGGAGGCGAAAAGTTTAGTCGGTAATTATGATTATACCCCATTAAAGTCTCCTGAGATTCTGGATTTTAAATCACAAACGACAAACAGAGCGCCGATGAAAAGGAAAATTGATGTGCAAAGTCATACAGCAGCGTTTGGCGGTACGGGTATTTTTTGGACGTATGATTTATCGGACATGTCTTTATTTCCGGATCTTCCCGTTGTACAGTTTACAGCAGAGCTTAAAGCCCGGGGAGAACACTGTGACGTATATGTAGATGTAAATTCTCAAACCATTGATTATAAAGATGCTGAAGCTATAGCTCAACAGTTTGACCAGGTTGTTTTTCCGGTTGTTACTGCTCAATTTGGCAAGCCTCCAATTACCAATGGAAGTTCGCGCCTGACGATACTTATGCCATTGGCCTTTAACGGAGGAATAGAAAATATGCTAAATCCTGATGGTGCATCGACCGGGCTTTTTCAAGAAAATGATTTATATCCACAATCTGAAAACAACCCATATTCCAATTATCAGAACACGATTTTTCTGAATATTGGCCTTTTCAATGATACCAATTCATTTTATAAAGATAAATGGCGCCCTATACTTTCACATGAATTTCAGCATATGATAAGCTACGGCTATCATAAAGGTAAAGAGGGGATGCCCATAGAGGAAGGTAAAGCTTTACTTGCTGAGATCCTTTCGGGTTACGGTTTGCCTGAGGGCGACATTTTGCAATGGTCAAACATCATGGGATACCAATACTATCCTTCAGTAATTTCTCTTTTACAGATGGATTATTCGATGGACAATATCAATGGAACTTATGGCATGGGGCTATTGTGGGAAAGTTATATTTATGACCGGTTTGGTAAAAAAGCCCTGTATGATATGGTTACCAGTTCATTGCACAAACTCGATGCTGTGGCATCAATAACAGGGATCTCCAAAGAGCATCTTTTTGCTGAATGGGTACAGGCAAACATTGTAAGTAGTACTACCAGCAACAAAATCTTTAAATACCAAACAATTGATATTGAAGGAGATGGGGGAGGCCGGTATTTCCGCCCACTCATAGGATTTGCCGCTTTGCCTCAACATGCAATTCCCGAAACAGAAGAACAGCATGAGGTACCATCTTTTGGTGTAAATTATTTTCGGGCAGATTCTTCCGGTGAATTGGTAATCAATGGAAACAGTATAAAAGTATTTGTTATCAAAAAATCAAATTGAAGTTCGGCTTTGGCAACTAAAATTAAATGTGCTGAACATTTTAGTACAAATTAAAACAGGTTTAAACTAAAAAAGCAAGCCACAGATTGCAAACCGGAGGTTAAAAGCTAGCAAACAAGCCTGTATAGCTAAAGGCGTTGATGATTAAATAAAATAGAATTTCTAACCACAAACAAATACTTTATGAATCAATATCCGAGAAAAGCATGCCATTCTGAACGGGTCTTCTTTTTACTGATAGGGTTATTATTTTTGTACTCGTGTCAAAAAGATGAACCTCAAGATCCCAACCACGAAGTCATCGAAAAGATGAAACTTGTAACCGATTCCATCATTAAATACACCAGGGTACCGGGAGTTGTAGCATTGGTAGTTGACCATAAAAAAGGAATTGATTGGTTATATTCAGCGGGTTTCAGTGATGTTCCAAACCAACTGCCGATGGATGGCCTGAACACTTTCAGAATAGGCAGCACCACCAAGACCATGACAGGAACCGTATTGCTTCAATTAGTGGATGAAGGTAAACTTTCGTTAGACGACAAATTGTCAGCTTTCTTTCCGGAGTACCCTCGTTCTGATGAAGTTACTATTGCCATGTTGTGTGATATGAAGAGCGGAATATTCAATTATACAGAGGATGAAGGTTGGCAGATTGAAGAATATGAAACTAATCCTGCAAGAAAATGGACACCGCAGGAGCTTGTTCAAATCGGTTTCTTACACGACCATTATTTTGACCCGGGTACTGACTGGCACTATTCCAACACAAATACGATCATTCTTGGAATGATTATAGAAAAGTTGACCGGAAATTCTTTGCAGGCAGAGATCGAAAATCGTATTTTAAATCCTCTAAATCTGAAGCATACTGCCTTGTTGACTGGAGGTACTGAACTTCCGGTTCAGCACAGTAAGGGGTATGTCTGGGATGAAGATAATAACGACTTTTTAGATGTAACCAATGTTTTTGATATCTCCTGGGCATGGGCTGCCGGGTCGGCCTATTCAAGCCCACGGGAGCTTCAAAAATATGTTGAAACGTTGGTAGAAGGAGGTTTTTTAAGCGAAAGCCTTCAACACAAAAGAATCACTGAGTTACACCAACTGGGCCCCAATTTAGCATATGGATATGCTATCCTGAAACGCGGTTCATTTTTCGGACACAACGGTGCACTACCCGGATATACCACTTCAATGTATCACAGTAAAGTAAAAAATTGTTCAGTTGTCATCTATTTCAATTGCCTTGGTGACATTGCGCCTGATTTTCTTTTTTACCGATATATGAATATTTTATATGGGCAGGATTATTGAAAAAAGCGTGAATTTTAAAATAAATGCGTTGTTTCGATCAATGTGCACTCCTTAAAATCAGGGGCTATAACTGAAACAACGACATGAAACCGGAATGCTGGACTACAGGTGTTAACGGATTAGCGGCGAGTACACGCTTACCCGGGAACCGATAACCTTTAACAGGCGTCACGCGGGCTTAAGGCCTTAGACCGAACGGTTTAAGTGAATTTAATTGCTGTTTTTTGCACTTTTGTGCAAAATCTTTCAACGGTGGTAAATGGGTCAGCCTATGGCTTTATGCAAAAACCGGTGTAGATATGGCGGATTATCAATACTTTGTGCAACGAATGTTTGATTTTTGTATTTTTGCCAAAGTTCACTGATAAAAAATCATAAAATTTTGTTATTATTGCACACGTGAAACCGTTTTGGTGTTGATTGAATTTATGAAGAAGCTCCTATTCCTGTTTTTCCTGTTTTTGGCCAGCTTCAACCTGGCGGTTGCGAATCCCTCAACCTCATCGGATGCAGTTCCTCAAACAGAGGAAACCGAATCATTTAACGCGGGTAAGCTTATTATCGATCATATTGTTGATAGCCATGAATGGCATATTGCCACTTTTGGTCATACCCACCTGACGATTCCTTTGCCAATTATACTGATAGATAAAGGTAAGCTCGTGATATTCAGCAGTTCCCGCTTTCACGGGGCTACTGAATCCCACCTGGGATATAAGATTGAAACAGCTTCTACCTTCGACAAGGGGAAAATTGTAAAGGTTATTCCGGGCACCATGCAAACCGATGTAGCGGCAGGAAAACCGCTCGATTTCTCCATCACCAAAACGGTTGCCGGCATTTTTATAAGCGTATTGCTCATCATCTTTTTATTTATAAATGTGGCGCGCTCGTTTAAAAAAAACAGTGGTCATGCGCCCAAAGGTTTACAATCGCTCATAGAGCCGCTCATCATTTTCATTCGCGATGAGGTCGCCAAGCCCTCCATTGGGGCCCATTATTCACGTTTTCTGCCTTTTTTGCTTACCCTCTTCTTTTTTATTTTCCTGAATAATCTTATTGGTCTTGTCCCGCTTTTTCCGGGTGGCACTAATGTTACAGGCAACATAGGGGTAACGCTGGTGTTGGCTCTGGCTACATTGTTTGTCACCAATTTCTCGGGAAACAAATCCTATTGGCTGCATATTTTCAACCCTCCCGGTATACCCTGGTGGTTAAAATTTCCCATTCCGTTGTTTCTCATTATTGAACTTACGGGCGTATTTGTTAAACCTTTTGTTTTAATGATCCGGTTGTTTGCCAATATGGTTGCCGGCCACATCATCGTGCTTGGATTCATTAGCCTGATATTTATTTTTGGGAATGTAGGTGCCGCTCTTGCCTACACGGTATCTCCATTATCAATCATTTTCGCAGTTTTTATTGGCTTGCTTGAACTTCTGGTTGCTTTTATTCAGGCTTATGTATTTGTTTTGCTATCAGCAATTTATATAGGCATGGCTACTGAGGAGCACCATGAAAATGTGGAGGTAAAATAATTAAACGAACACACCATTATATAATTGAATAACCACTTAAATCCTTTTTTATGACACTTTTAACTATTCTTTTACAAGCTGTAACTGATCTGGCTCCTTTTGGTAAGCTGGGTGCTGCACTTGGAGCCAGCTTAGCTGCTATTGGGGCTGCTATGGGTATTGGAAACATTGGCCGTGCGGCTCTTGAATCCATTGCACGTCAACCCGAAGCTGCGGGCGACATCCGCTCGAGTATGATCATTGCTGCCGCCCTGGTTGAAGGCGTTGCTTT
>JAQVEI010000095.1 GCA_028697695.1 Lentimicrobiaceae bacterium | reverse complement strand
TTCTTAGTATTTCCCTACTGGACAAAACACCTGTTAGAGAGATACTTACGCGCTGCGATTACAAAAATGTCAAAGAACTAAATCTTAACCAGTTAAGAATCAGCGGGTTTTAAATGCCCACTAATGAAGTCAATTATAAAATCAAATCAATTACCGAACTTTTCCGGGTTTCCGGGTGTGTATGTCAATAGTTAGTTGGAACAGCGATACTGCCAATAAATTGAAATTGATAAAAAGAAAAAAGAAAAAATTTGCGAATTACAAATCAATTCGTACTTTTGCACTCCCAATGGTGAGGTGGGTGAGTGGCTGAAACCAACAGTTTGCTAAACTGTCGTACTGGAAACGGTACCGGGGGTTCGAATCCCCCCCTCACCGCAAGTGGTTTAAGCCATGCTTTAAACCCGGGGTGTAGCGCAGTCCGGTTAGCGCACCTGGTTTGGGACCAGGGGGTCGATGGTTCGAATCCATTCACCCCGACTTAAAAAGCCTGCTATTTGATTAGCCGGCTTTTTGCATTTACAGGGCAAATAACTTTTATAACGGAATCGGTGAGCTGCTTTTGAATTGTATCTTTCGAAAATTAAAACCAATAAGTTTTACATATCAAACCATTACTATCAGGTTAAAAAATGCTATACGGAGCTTTATTGTTTTAATCTGTGCATAATTTGCGGAGAATATTTTTCAATTGCGGAGAAATAGTGTTCAGGATACAGAACTGCGGGATATTCAGGATTTTGGAAAGAAAAATACCTTAAAAAACAAGCGGTGGTCGAAGTACAAATTACAAACTGATAGAAATGCCGGGCGTTAAGAGCAGTTTTAAAACATTGTGAAAAGATGGTGCATTGGTTAATTAGTAGATATATCCTGAACTTTACTGATATTGCTTAAAGCAACCGTTTGCATATCACAACTGCGCAGTTAATCAGCTTTTGATTTTGCTTTCTGTTTTCTCCACGCCTGCACCCAGGAAGGCGCCAAGTTTCTCAAGCAGCAAATGTTTATCAATAGGTTTTGGAATATAGTCAACACAACCTGATGCATAGCAAAGTTCTACTTCGTTTTCATGTACATAGGCAGTTTGGGCAATTACCGGCAGGTTTTTGCGGATGCTGTGTATGGCTACAGTAGCATCAAATCCGCTGATGCCGGGCATATTAATATCCATCAATACCAAATCAATCTCCCGGTGTTCCCTCACCAGATTAATGGCTTCCTGTCCGGTGGATGCCCACAGCACGGTAGCCTGTGTGTTTCGCAAAACAGTTTTGAGATATAAGAAGCTGCAATCAGTATCTTCGGCTATCAAAATCGTTTTTCCAGACCAATCATACACTTTATTCACTTTGAAGCCGGAGAAGTCCGTAAATAGTAATTCTCTCATGATGTCAAATTGCGCTATGCTACCCTGTAAGAAATACAGTATTGCAAAATAAATTAATTATCTGCTATATTCACTATTTAATGTTCGATTTCTTAAAAAGTAATGCTGTTTTTCTGATAAAATTACAAAATAAAACATTCAAAAGCCAATTCACAAGAAAGTACGCTGGTTTTACACCAAAAAGTCTTTTCGGCCCTGAGTTATTTTTTACTACAAAATGATTTTGATTATCTTTGCGCACGATTTCATTAAGGAAATGGTCCGGTAGCTCAGTTGGATAGAGCAGCAGCCTTCTAAGCTGCGGGTCAGGCGTTCGAGTCGCCTCCGGATCACACAAACATTCAACTGTGCGCCTGTAAAATTCTTATTTACAGGCGTTTTTATTTATCCCGAGGTTTTAAATCCATTGTGTTTTAATAACAACTCAGGTTAACTTTCTTATCAATAAAGAGCTTCTACAAAGCCTTTCCCTGCTTGTGAAAGCCTCTAATGGTTATAATTTTTCCGGTTCAGGATGGGATACGTGGGGTAAATGTATAATTTTGTAAAAAAAAAGCATGAAATGGCATCAGCGCCTTGGGGCAGGAGTTATTTTTATACTGCTCCGGCTTTTAAGTTTATTACCATTCCGGTTACTTTATTTAAAAGCCAGTGTCTTTCGTTGGATTGGTCAACACCTTATTGGATATCGCAAACAGGTAATTATTCAAAACCTGGCCCGCGCCTTTCCTAAGGCCGGCTATACAGAGATAAAAAGATTAACGCATGATTTTTACAGGAATTTCTTCGACGTTTTTGTTGAAGTAATAAAATCGGTTTCTTTAAGTGAAAAAGAATACATCAGCAGGTTTCAGGTAACCAATCCGGAATTGATTGCATCTATTCACAAAGAAGGCAAAAACACCATTGTGCTGAGCGGACATACAGGTAATTGGGAATACATGAAATTTTTACCGCATTTTATGGATTTCTCCTGTCATATCCTGTATAAACCGCTGTCGAAAAAAGTAATGGACGCCGTAACCAACAGGGTGCGGGCACAGCATGGGGTTAAGTTGCTTGAAATGAACCATGCTGTACGTTATCTACTTTCAAAAAAAGACTTTCCGGCCATGTATGTTTTCATTGCTGATCAATCACCGCACCATCGGGATCCTGATTATGTCTTTAACTTTTTGAACCAGCCGTCATTTTTTTTTACCGGAGGCATAAAGATAGCCCGAACCACCAGCTCGGCATTGCTTTATATAGAAATTTTAAGACTTAAACGGGGGCATTACAGTGCCACTTTCCACCTTATTTCCAAAGATGCATCGGAAGAGAGCGGACAGGCGTTGATGCAAAAATATGTTCATCTGCTTGAGAACAATATTCATACACAACCGGCTTCCTGGCTGTGGTCGCATAAACGATGGAAACACCCGGTTAATAATAGCCAAACCATTGCAAATCAAAGCAATACAAATATACTGAAATTAAATCACGAAAAGTAAATTGTTTTTAGTAGCCCTCTTTGCCGGTATGTTCTTAACATATTTACCAAAGCCCACAAACAGATAAAACCTTGATCATTGTTTTATTGTTGATGTGTGTACAGTATTTACACCTGTAAACTAAATTAACGATTTTTTATTGTGACTGTTTACCAGGCAGCGATATGCCTGGTTTAAGTTTTTAGTAATAATATTTGATTAAGTATTACGTATTGAACCGTTTCCTCGACATAAGAAGTTATCTGAAAGCCTCGGCATTAACATTTCGTTCATTGCGTTACCGCAATTTCCGATACTTCTTTTTCGGTCAATTCATATCACTGCCCGGTGTGTGGATTCAGAATATAGCACTTGGCTGGCTGGTGTATCGACTAACGGGTTCAGAGCTTATGCTTGGGTTTGTCGGCTTTGCGGGGCAGATACCGGCCCTTTTGCTCACCCCGGTTGCTGGTGTATTTGCCGATCGTCTTGCCAAACGCAAAGTACTGGTCATCACTCAATCGGTTTCCATGCTTATCGCTTTATCCATGTCATGGTTGATATTTTCGGGGCGTATTGAGGTGTGGCATATAGTGTTTTCTGCCGTGCTTAATGGCATATCGGTTGCTTTTGACACTCCGTTTCGGCATGCCTTTCTGGTTGATATGATTACGGGACGCGAAGATTTACCCAATGCAATCGCCTTAAATTCAACCCTGTTCAATACGGCACGTTTTATAGGTCCTCCGCTAGGCGGACTTCTGATAGCCTGGGGAGGCGAAGGGTTTTGTTTTTTGGTAAACGGTTTAAGTTATAGTGCAGTTATATTCTCGTTGCTGGCTATGCGGCTTGCTCCTTTTGTAAAGCGTGAAAGTCATTCAACCATATTTAGCGATCTTTTCTCGGGCTTACAATATGCGAACCGCAACCGGCATATCCGAATACTGTTAACTATGGTTGCACTTACCAGTTTGATAGGCTTGCCATTTCAGGTTTTTATGCCGGTGTTTGCTCATGAGGTGTTCGCAGGCGATGCCCAAACCCTTGGTTATCTTACCGGAGCCATTGGCGCAGGAGCGCTTACGGGAGCTTTCTTCCTTGCTTCACGTCAATCTCTGAGTAGCATACCGAATATTATTTTTGTATCAGCATGTATGTTCAGCATCGGGCTGGTAAGTTTTTCGCTTTCCTCCTCCCTCATTTTTTCACTTCTTATATTATCCATTACCGGCTTCGGTATGGTGGTTGAATTTGCGTCAAGCAATACCATTATTCAAACTGTGGTTGACGACAACATGCGCGGCAGGGTAATGGCACTTTACAGCATGTCGTTTCTGGGTATTACCCCCCTTGGCAGTTTACTTACCGGTGCGTTGGCTGAATGGATTGGCGCTCCGCTAACGCTCACCATTACCGGAAGTATATGCCTTATTGCTGCACTCTGGTTTTATTACAAAAAACACATCATCATCAAAGCCATCACCTAAAAAAAGCCGACTCCCGAAGGAGCCGGCCTGTAAAAGCATCCCGGATAAATAAGTTTACTTGGATATGATTATCCGTTGTGTCTGAATTTGATTTCCGGAAGTTAGCCGGACAAAATACATACCATTGGGGAGGTTGCCCACCGGTATACCGGCTTCACCAGCAGAATTGCCAAAGCCCGAAACCGAACGAACGATATTCCCTACAACGCTGATAAGCTCAACTTTATCGAGGTTTTTCACATTATTGATGTATATCATGCTGTTGGCAGGGTTAGGATATAATTTATACTCCACTTTATTCTGGGTTGGAACTCCGACATTAAGTATAGTAGTAAAAGTGCGTACTATTGGCAGGGTGGGCACTGAATTATAATTTTCCAGTTTATCCAAACGGAAATAATACTGTTGCAGGTAAGCCAGGTTGGAGTTTGGGGTAACCACTATCTGTGTTTTGGCTGAATTAATTGTGGCTGTAAAAGGAACAGGAGCACCCGTAGCATCGGTTTCATTGAAACGTATGATTTCATTGATATTGGCCGAAGTAATGGGCGTACCTCCTACCCTACGAACGGGCTGAGAGAAATCAATAATAATAGGCTGATCAACAGGCACATCCACGGCTCCATTTGCAATATTAACAGTAGTGGAGGCACCAACTTCCAGAGAATAACCACTTTGCTTTATGGTTTTGTCGGTAGCCTGAACAAAAATAGCAACCATCAGATCACTCATTTCTTCGACATGTGTACCTGACATATCCTGGGTAAATTTTAAATTCAGCGGTTGGTTGTTAACCAGATTGGCGTTGGTACCATTGGCATTAGGTAACATTTTCATCATTACATGATGAAAAGAAGTTTCCCCGTTAGATCCCACGTTTTGAGTGGTAAGTTTTTCAATTACAGCTAAATGCACCCTTACCGAAGGATAGTTATCGAAAGGAATAATGTTTGCGTCCACGATAATGTTGTTGCCCTGAATTTCGTGAGTAGAGGCAATTTCAATATAAGCACGCGTTCCCAATGATGCATTGAAAGCTGCATTCACGGCACCGGAGTTGGTTGCCGTTTTTTTACCGTCAACATACAACTCAGGCACAGCATTCACACCATAATAGTTGCGACGTACACCGCCTTCAGGGGTGTAGTAGGGGTCTCCGCTGCCAGGCCAGTTCATCTGGTATTTTACCAGCGTAATTTCATCTTCATTTGTACTTATAAAATTGTTGAAGAAACTGTTGTTGAAGCTAGCACAAGGACCACAGGTACTGCTGGTAAACTCTTCAAAAAACGGCCGGTAATATACCAGGCTTGCAAGCACAGAAATATCTTTTGTTATACTATCGTTGGCCGGATTATCATCAATTCCGCCCCCGTTAACGGCACTAAGCCATATTTTAAAGGTATAAGCTGAGGGCGCAAGTACAAGTGAGTCTTCAAACTCAAATTCGTGGCTCTCGCCCAATCCGAGGTTAAAGTTGCTAAAAGATTCTGTATGTATTTCACCATCATCCACTTGCCAGTTTATATCCGCTGATGTTATCGGGGTTTGGCCTACATTGATGAAATCACCTGAAATGATCTGGCTCCCTGCAAATACATCAGGCAGGTTGATTGAACCCATAGCAGCATCAAGGGCATAAGGATTGGAAATTTCGATATCATCAACATACCAATCGTTTAAATGAGTGCTCACACCATTTACATAGATGCAAAACTGAAAATCAGCCGCACCAACATTGGCATTATCAATAATTACAGTTAAAGTTTGCGCAGGAATACTTGCCATTGCATTCTCCATCCATATCGAATTCCAGGCACCATTGGCCGAGCGGGTTTCTACACCAATTTTGATGGGGTTATTACCTGAAGCATGTTCAAATTTGTGTTTCATGCGGAAAATCAATTGAGTAGAGCCTGTGGTATTGATTTTCGGGGAAATAATACGCTGGAAGCCCGTAAACAGCGGCGTTCCCGTTATACGCATTTCAGGGGCAGTACCGCCGGCATAATTTGTAGCACTGGCTGACCAGTTTGCAGGATTTCCGAATATCATCCATCCCGAAGGTGGAAACGTGCCCGAGCCAAAGTCCTGAGTGAAGATTTGCTGGGCATTGACCATACCGGCCAAAATAATTGCAAAAATAAAAAGTAAACTTTTTTTCATTGAATGAGGGTTTTGAGGTTTTCGGGATTTAAATTTTATTCAGCCATAAATATACGTATATTTATGTTTGAATATCAATTTTTTTTTGATTTTTCTTCTCTTGTTTATTCAAACTAAATGGTCTAAGCGGCATGAAAATTGAACCACCCTTAGAACCTTTATTTTGAAAAGTCAAAATTAATGTATTTTTTTAATTATTTTGATCTTTAAACAAAAACTTTAAAAAATAATTTAATAAGTTGGTGATGAATGAATCTAAAATAAGCATGACCTTTCCGGTTAGCGGGATGAGCTGTGCAGCCTGTGCAGTAAGTGTAGAGAGTATGCTGAAATCGGAAACCGGTGTAATAGATGCTGCTGTAAATTATGCTGCAAAAAATGTTCGTGTTAAATTTAAACCCGATGAGACCAACATTTCCAAACTGCAGCTAGCCGTTAAATCAATTGGCTATGATCTTGTTGCAGACACGTCTGACAAAATGGCTGTGTTCGAAAAATTGGAGCAGTCGAGGCTTACTTCCTTAAGGAAGCGCTTGTGGGTTGCTATTGTTTTTTCGCTACCTGTTTTTGTGCTTTCAATGATTTTTCATGATCCGGCGACCTGGATGCGCTGGCTTTTCCTGGTATTATCCGTTCCGGTGATATTTTATTCGGGAGCACCATTTTATCGTGTTGCATTACAATTAATAAAGCGGGGTGAGACGAATATGGACACCCTGGTAGCCCTTGGTACAGGTGCGGCATTTATGCTGAGCACCATAAACACCATTTGGCCTGGAATTTTTGGAGGTCAGGGCGCACCGGTTCACGTTTATTATGAATCGGCAGTGGTGATTATTACACTGATACTGTTGGGTCGTTTTTTTGAAGAGCGCAGTAAAAGCAGAGCTTCCGAAGCGATAAAAAGCCTGATGAATCTGCAACCCGAGAAAGCCATAAGGGTCCGGGACGGGCATCAAGAAGAAGTGCCTTTGCATGAAATAGTGCTACAGGATATTATATTGGTAAAACCCGGAGCTACCATTCCGGTTGATGGAGAAGTAATATCAGGCAATTCATGGATTGAAGAAAGTATGATGACCGGCGAGCCCTTGCCCGTATTTAAACAAGAGGGGGACAAAGTGGTTTCGGGCACGCACAATCAGCAGGGGGCATTAACAATAAAAACACTTAAAACGGGCAGCGATACTGCTTTGGCCCGCATTATAGAACTGGTAGAAGAAGCCCAATCGTCTAAACCACCCATTCAAAAATTGGTGGATAAAATATCATCGATATTTGTTCCGGTTGTGGTTGCACTGGCTATACTTACGTTTGCCATCTGGATGATTTGGGGGCCAACTCCGGCATTTGGCTTCGCCTCGGTGGCAGCCATAAGTGTGCTGATAATAGCCTGTCCCTGCGCGCTGGGGCTTGCAACACCCACTGCTTTGGTTGTCGCCATTGGCAAAGGAGCCAGGCAGGGTATACTTTTCAGAGATGCATCAGGCATTGAATCAGCTGGAAAAATCGACACTTTGGTACTGGATAAAACCGGCACCTTAACTACCGGTAAACCACAGGTAGTTCAATTGCATTATTTTTCAGCACATTCGCAAT
>JAQVEI010000094.1:7190-8150 GCA_028697695.1 Lentimicrobiaceae bacterium | reverse complement strand
TCATTACTTTAATCTCAGTCAGGAAACCTTTGGTACCTGGGCCGCCATAGCCATTCACGACACGAGTTCGTTGGTAGGTGCTGGTGAAACTTATGGAGCAAGAGCCCTGGAAGTAGCTACTACTGTTAAACTTATCCGGGCATTATGGATTATCCCCTTGTCCCTGGTTATAGCTTTTACCCAAAAAGGCAAATCCACGGGTAAAGTAAAAATTCCCTGGTTTATTGGCTTATTCGTAATCGCCATCATCATTGCCTGGATGTTTCCGCAAGGAGCCGAAACCTATGCTCATTTCAGCTGGCTGGGCAAACGCGGCACGGTTATCGCGCTGTTTCTCATTGGCTCAAACATATCTTTTGCAGAAGTTAAAAAAGCCGGCGTACGTAGCTTTGCGCTGGGTATCTCTCTTTGGATATTGATTGGCGTGTCATCGTTTTTAATGCTGAAATAAGCAACTAAATCGGCCGTTCGTAAAGCCGATAACCTGTTCAGATGTTATTTGAAATTATGCCACTAAGACTTTTTCATGTTCATCCTTAAAAAGTAGCTAAGAATAAGAAAAACAATGTTCTGCAACATTTAGTCCTTATTACTGTTAAACTTAAACGACTTTGTTTTTATTTAAATTTTAAGCTATGGATTACATCAAAAGAAACGATCGCTTCAATGAATTGGCGGCTCAGATGGCTAAAGAGATTCCGGACGCTATGGGTGCCTTTACCAAACTGCACAAGGCTGCCACTCAGGGCAATGCATTGAGTAAGAAAGTTAAAGAACTTATTGCCCTGGCCATAGGTATTACCGTTAGATGCGATGGCTGCATTGCTTCGCATGTTAACGATGCATTAAGGGCCGGTGCCAATCGTCAGGAAATAATGGAAACCATTGCTGTAGCTATACTTATGGGCGGAGGCCCTTCCGTGGTTTACGGTTCAGAAGCAATGGAGGCACTTAACCAGT
>JAQVEI010000094.1:0-7180 GCA_028697695.1 Lentimicrobiaceae bacterium | reverse complement strand
ATCAGGTCTGCTTGCAGTCAAACGCGCTGAAATGATGATTTTCCGGCAGTTCCTATCGGGGACTCATCACTGCCACCTGCTCATTGCCGGTATTAAACCCCCATTGCAACCCTAGCAGTGCAATAAGATTATTGGTGTTTCCAAAGTTGCGGCCGAAGGCTGCGGAAATTGAAAGTACTTCTGAAATTCGGTACCGTATTTCACCCGAAGAGCGAAAAGTATTTGCTTTGCTGGTTTTACGCCAGATGTATTCGTAACCAAAGGAAAACGAATGGAGTTCAATTTCTGCCTTTCCCCCCGCATCAAAGTAATGCGCCAGTTGTCCGGTTTCCCGTTCATCATTTAAATAACGCATCAGCACATAAACATTCAAATAATTTTCCTTTTCAGTATTTTTAAGCCTGAAGGGTTGCGCATATTGCGCGGTAAGCCAGGCTCCTGCCCTACCAATACTTCCACTCGAGAACTTCTGATTTTGAAAAGCAAGATTTAAAGCACCCGCCACATCTAACGAAAGTAGTGGTTTCCTATCCAGGATATCGGCAATTCTACTTTTTTCATCCATATGGTTAAGCTCTTCCTGCTCGAAAAACTCTCTGACTTTTTGCTTGTACAGCTCCGGGTTTTCAACGCTTAACATCAGATCACCGATGTACTCCACCAGTCGCGCCTGCTGATCGCGCAGGCGACCGACCAGTTCATAATTCGCTGCTTTAAGCGCTTCTATATCTTCGCGGCGTTTTAATGTGAAAAGATTGGTGCGAAGCCCAAACGAAATATTTTGACGGGAATAGGTGCTGTCATGGGTTTGAACCACTGCCATTGATAATGCGCCCTTTGATATATTACTGAACGGTGTTTGTTTGTCTTTTGTGGCATTGTAACCATGATATTTTAAAGAGGTCATGTGTGGATGCCTAAAAAACCAAAATGGAGTAAACTCAACGACATAATTTTGTGGCAAACCTCCACTTTGATTTACTGAATTTACGATGCCAAGCACAAAAGCTCTGGCAGTTGCAGGCCGTTCAATCACAGTGGGCACGGCATCAAGCAACATGAAAGCCGGTGATGCAGGCATTTCCAAATCTCCCAGTTTTACTACCCCTGCATCGTTCTGTGCCGCTCCCAGCATAGAGCTGCAAAGTAAAAATAAAAGCAGATAAGCGCGCATATTATTTTAGCTCTATTGATTTGGTTACCAATACTTTGCCATTGGGCATTACGATTACATCATCCGGATCATGGACGTAGGTCTGATGCCCTGAAAAGCCACCGTGCAAAATATATCTGATGAGAAATTTATTCATGGCATTATCCTGGTTTTTCTCATCCACTAAAATAAAATCTATGAATGTAAGTATTTGCAGCCAGGTTCTTCTCAATTCGATGCCTGTTCCAATTCTCATTTCTTTTACATTGCCACTATCTGCGTCAGATTCGCCCAGCTTGTCTCTCTGACCATCACTTTTTGTCAGATAAACAGAAGTGTATGCAGTACCTGCAGTGCCAACAGTAACTTCCATAAAAATGGAGTTCTCAGTGGCTCCGGTGTCGTAAATCTGTTTCATAAATAGTTATTTGTTCACCATTAACAATGCAGAAGATAAGCAAACTGTTATTTAAAACAGCCATAATTTCATCAACAGCCAATGGCAAATAATGCGTTAAACAAGTAAGTTGCTAAACAAAGATACAAAATCATCCGGGCTATACCAGGCGGTGCAGAAAAAATTAGTGATCATTCAATGTCAGCTTTTACCCATAGAATTCAGCCCTGCACATTTTCCATGATGGCAAAACTTTCATTTATTAACGGGCTGCTCATGAACACATGAACACATGAACACAACAAGCCCGAATTCAAACGAAACGGGCTTGCCTTTAGTAGATTTAACCGGATGTTTATAATCCGTCCCTGAGTCCTTTACCTGGTTTAAACTTAGGCACTCTGGACGCTTTAATCTGCAATGGAGCACCGGTTTGTGGATTGCGACCCGTGCGGGCAGCTCTTTCAGCTACTGAAAACGACCCAAAACCTGCAATGTCAACACTGTTGCCTTTTTTCAGTTCGCCGGCAACGGTTTCATGATAAATATTAATGGCACTTTTGGCCTGTGCTTTTGTTAAACCTGCTCCCTGAGCAATGGCATCAATCAATTCTGATTTGTTCATAAAGTTTTTGATTTAAGGTGAAAGAATAAGTTTCATATCTACGTTTTGAACGTATTACGCAAAAGTAGAACAGTTTTTTGGTTTAGATGTTCGCAAAAGCCGATAAATTGTAGGTTTTATGCATTATTTTTTTTAAAAATTCCCTTTTTTACCATCTCAGGCTTAAAAATTCTGTGTGCATACATTCTATTTTTACTAAAATGTACACTTCTACGGTATGATATAACTGTAGAATTTATTCTTACTTTTTTAAGATTATTCATTCGCATTTTTTGAACAATAAAACTATTATCATTCATAAAGTACAACACTCCCAATAAAATTAAGTCAGAAGGATGCTTAGCCTGGTAAAGTGTTCTCATAACCAAATTACCGCACAGATAGAAAATGATTGGGAGTAAACTATAGAATAAAGGCTTGATTTTTGTAAATTCATCTCAATTAACACATTTTTAAAATCCTGAGCCATGCCGAAAGGTCCATCAATCGTATTATTAAAAAATGCAGTCAGGCAATTTGAGGGTGAAACCGTGATGGCGGTGTATGGCAATACAAAAATTGAAAAAGAGCGGGCATTACACAAAAAGGTAGTTGAATTCAAGAGCTGGGGAAAGCATTTTCTTATATGTTTTGATGACTTTGCCATTCGCATTCATATGCTGATGTTTGGCACCTACAGGATAAATGAAAGGAAAGAAACTCCTGTACGATTGGGCTTTAGCTTCGAAAGTGGCGAATTGAATTTCTATTCATGCTCGGTGAAATTAATTGAAGGTGATGCCATTCAGGCGTATGATTTCACCGCTGACGTGATGTCGGACACGTGGAATACACGTTCTGCCAAAATCAAATTAGGCAAGATCCCTGAAACATTAATTTGCGATGCCCTGCTAAGTCAGGACATATTTGCAGGAGTTGGCAATATCATCAAAAACGAGGTTTTGTAAAGGGTCAGAGTTCATCCCAACAGCCTGACAGGCAAAATCCCTGCAGTTAAGGTGAATAAACTTCTCCGGGAAGTGCGAAACTATAGCTTTGATTTCCTCGAATGGAAAAAAAATTATGTTTTGAAAAAACACTGGCTTGCCCATACAAAAAAAGTATGTTTATGATGTAATTTACCCATCATTAAAGAATATACCGGGCATTACAAGCGAAGAAGTTTTTTTTGCATCAATTGTCAAACTTTATACACATAAGCATGAAGATACGAACAGGGTGTTCAGGGTTTTATTACAGGCATTGGAAGGAGGTTTTTTATCCTGTGGACCTGAAGCCTGCACAATGGTTTACATTTTATTGCGAATATTTTAAAACGATTGAACTAAATGTAACCTTTTATAAATTTCCCACGGCTAAAATGCTTAGTGCCTGGTATAATAAAAGTCCGAAAGATTTTCTATTTATAGTAAAGGCACCCCGCTTGATAACCCATTACAAAAAATTCACAGATTGCACGCCTGAAATAAGTGATTTTTATGATGCATGTGGAAACGGACTTCAGGAAAAGCTGGGGTGTTTACTATTTCAGTTTCCACCTTCGTTTAAATATACTGAGCAAACCCTTGATTTGGTTTTGAACAATTTAAAACCTGAATTTAACAACGTGATTGAATTTAGGGACATATCCTGGTGGAAACAAGATGTTTATGAAGCATTTAAAGCCAATAACATTACCTTTTGCAGTGTAAGCCACCCAACAATGCCTGATGATTTTATAGTAACTGCACCCCGCGTTTATATCCGGTTACACGGTTCACCCCGTTTATTTCATTCATCTTACCCGGCAGATTACCTAAGAAACCTTCATGAAAAACTTATAAGCTTTAAAACCGCCGAACAGGCTTATGTTATCTTTAACAATACAGCCGGAACAGCAGGAATTTTAAATGCTCAGGAATTTGAAAATCTTATATAATTTTATCAATTGGGGAATATTTTACAAGCCTGCTAACCCACTGTGTGACATTCTCCACATCAATTTAATGGAGGTGGCTGAAGGCAGTTTGGCGGATTCAATAAGAACGACACCACATGTAACAGCCATCAGTCAATACTTTAGTCTTGCTGAGTGTGATGCTCTTAAGCTGGCAACATAAACCATCCACCGGATCTTTTCGCTCAGGCCATTTACAAATTTGCATTCTAAACTTAATTGAGCACTATGTACACCAAATTCTTCCTGTACGAAATGTTTCCATTACTCGATCTGCATCATTTTTTGGCTCGAAACATGATTATTCGTACGCAAAATACCAATATATATTCCGGCTTTTACTTTACTTCCGTCTGCTGCTGTACCATTCCACAAAATCATCTTTTCGCCGGCCGTCTGATATCCATCCACCAGGGTATTGATCTTTCTTCCAGTGACATCATAGATAGCCAGAGAAACCTGTGTACCCTGGATTAACTCATATTCAATTAAAGTTTCTGAGCGGAAAGGATTAGGGTAATTACCCAGTTTAATCCTGTTTTCAGGATGTATAATCACTTCGGTTGTCAGGTCATCCACTCCGAGAATTTGCACATCGTCAATATTCCAGCCACAGTAAACCCACCCGGCATCGGTGGTTCCCATGGTCCATCGCAGGTAAACACTCTCCTGATTATCAGCTACGGCAGAAATGTCAAGCACGGACTCATCCCAGGCACCCCCGGTCATCTCTGCTTCGTTGGCCCATACTGTGGTCCAGTTTACTCCATCATTGCTAACCCTCACATAAGCATGATCATATTGTGGAGCCTCAACCCCCAGCCAGCGCATAAACCTGAGCTTTACATCATATAGATTGGCACAGTTGATTGCTGTTGAGGTAAGATGCTTCTCGGCCATGTTATTGGTATAATCACCTGCAAGGTTATATCCATACACGTTTTCTCCCGTGAACCCTGCACGGGGATCAGGGGAACCATGCTGCCCGCCTTGTCCCTTAGGCTGTCCAAAAGCCCAATTAGGATCCATAGTCCAACCCGGGTCCTCATCAAAATTCCATTCATATTTTATCTCGCCATCACCCACAATCAGAACCGCTCCCCTTTCAGTATCGCCAATATGTGTAGAATTATTGATGATCTTTACAGTGGTTGGGTAGGCGCCTGCAGCAAGCAAATTCGCATTTTCATTGATTTGGAAAGTTATTTCAACGATTTCTCCCGCATTAAGTGTTCCCTGTAACGCACCGGATAAATTTAACCATGCAGCAGCAGGTTCATTGATCACCTCATAATCTATGGGTGCACTCCCCAGGTTTTCAAGGGTATAAACCTTACTTTCGGGGTCGAAGCCACCACCTTGCTCTCCCTTAGGATGGAAAGGCTCGCCGGGACTAACTTTCATTCCGCTTACTGTGGACAATGCCTTTAGGCAGAAATTTCCGGTGTGCTGATAACCAGCGGGTTCATCATAATTGTAAAAGTCAAGCCATTCATCATTCAACATGTAATAGCTTTCATCTTCATTGGCTGTCGACTCTACAATGGTTCTGTATCTGGCACCCAGCAATACCGGCACATCAGAGGTGCGGTCATAGGCATAGCCCCCATCCGAAAGTGAGAGATACACATAGAAATCATCTCCGGGAGCAATATGCACTAAATTGACCAGATTAATCGTGTGAAAACCCCTTACGGAAATACTCCCCTGCACTGATGTAAGTTCATTCTGCAAATGTACTCCATCAAATTCACCATAAACTTTAACAGTATAAGTCACATAATCCACCGCCGTAAAAAAGCTGACTGCTTTCAGGGTTTCATTTCCCTTTGCGACAAATTTATTGAAGACAGCAGACGCGATATTCAGTGTATCCCGGTAACCGTGATAATCGTGGTAATAAACTTCGTCGTATTGCATGGGTTCAACATTGCGGAATGTAATCGCCCCCATCTCGGGATGATGTCCGGCATGTTTATCATAATAGGATATCCAAAAAAATCCCGACTGCCCCCAGCCTGTACCCCAACTATTTTTAACCAGCCAGGCACCCGGTTGGGGAGCCTGCGTTATTTTGTTGTCGTCCCAGCCAATGATTGCTACGGCATGATTCGGGTCCATATTTGAAGAAGGCGGCTGATAATGAACGGAGTTGGAGATAAAGGCGCCGTCGTAACACATACAGGTCCCCATCACCCCATTATCCATAATACTTTGCTTTACCACGTTGATATTCTCCAGATTATCGCCCACCGTATGCCACTCTATATCGCGTGGATAGTAATAATGGTAGGAATCGAGATGCCTGGCTGGCGGAGTATCAAAAGATTGGCCGTCAATGTTTCTTACCGCTCCTTCACCCCTGGAAAGGTAGGCAGAGGTAACCATATAATCACCACCCTGATGCACTTCCAACCCACCGCCTGAAGGCGGATCAATATCATCATTGTTATGGTCGTTAAACCCACACCACCAATCCAGATGATACTCAGCCAGATTGGGTTCGCCTGCTTCACCCGCATTGTTCCAGACTCCCGTGAGCATGAGGTTGCCTTCAATAGCTGCCATTGCTCCAAAAGTCCAGCAAGTGCCGCCCTGCTGACTTTTTACCGAAGTAACATAATTTACACCATCTACATTACGCAAATCATATGTGGCAGGAATTTGAGCGAAAGCGCCTGATGCTATGAGCAGGGAAGTGAATACCAGAAGAGTCTTATTCATCGTGCAGGGTTTTGATGTTTGTATGCCCCGAAAGTATAAAAAATGGATGGATTGGTAAAGTTAATTTCGTCTTATTGTGAAAAATTTCACACCAATTTACATTTTAATTAAGAATTGCCAGAAGCAATCACTTTAGGCAGACAAACAATTAAGCACCTGAGCCGGATGGTGATTTCTGCAAAGCCAGAGCTTAAGGGAAAACTGATGATGAAATTGTGCGGGTAATCTACCATTCAGCGGATGAAGCTGAAAAGCCGCGATTAATTTAACAAGTGGTTAATAATCTTTACCGCATCCACAATACAGCGTTCACAAATGGAATATGGTGAATTTGTGGGTCTGGCT
>JAQVEI010000093.1 GCA_028697695.1 Lentimicrobiaceae bacterium | reverse complement strand
GGCTTTATTCACTCATACGCATAAAATTAAGGACGGAACTCTGGTTGAGCATGCTCACCCTTACAATAAGGCAGCAGACGGTTCTCCGCTTAAATCGCACCATCATTCAGAATCCGGGTTGTTGTTTCTCCAAAACCTGGGTTTGTTTTTCCTGCATATTTCCATTTTAAGCGTTGCTGTTCCATTGTTCCGGAGCAAAAATCCTGTAATTCCACCCTATTCCAAACCGGTTTTTGTTTGGCCCACCCTAATAAAAGGCAGAGCACCCCCGCTTTTGTAGTTTTGCTTGTCCGGAATAGCCAATGGCAAACGGCTTACGCTCTCCGGATTCATAACTCAGCCGCTCTCGCGGACTAAACACTTTATCTTTTTAATAATTCATTGAATGAAGCGAAATATTTTCATGTTGGCAATATTCCTATTGTCAGCAATATCATCGGCCTATGCCCAGAAAAAAGAAAAAACAGATGCAAACCTTGTTGGGCACGTGGTAAGCAATGGGATTCATATACCCATTGCCACAGTAAGTGTTAAAGGTACCACTATAGGCACCACTACCGACGAATCAGGACATTATCAGCTTATACATTTACCTCCCGGCACGCATACCATCGTGGCTCAATCCATGGGTTACAAGTCAAAGCAAGAGCAGGTGACCATGAAGGCCGGTGAAACCAAAGAGTTGAAATTTGATCTTGAGGAAGACATACTTGGTTTGGATGAGGTGGTTATCACCGGTGACCGCAATGGAACCAACCGCGTTGAATCCTCAACCATAGTAACCACCATCACGCCTAAGCTCTTTGTTTCCACTCAGTCGGTCACCTTAAGCGAGGGATTAAACTTTTGCCCCGGCCTGCGTATGGAAAACGATTGCCAGAATTGTGGTTTCAATCAGGTGCGTATGAATGGTATGGAAGGGCCGTATTCCCAGATTCTAATCAACAGCCGTCCCATATTCAGCGGTTTGGCCGGGGTGTATGGGCTTGAGCTGATCCCTGCCGCCATGATTGAAAGGGTGGAGGTTATCCGGGGGGGAGGCTCTGCTTTGTATGGCAGCAATGCCATTGCCGGCACCATAAACCTCATTCTTAAAGATCCCATCAACAATGCTTATGAGTTTGGGGTAAACTCGGCTTATACCGGCATTGGCATGCAACATTCAGGTGAGCCGGCCAACGATGTTTCAGTTCACTTAAATGCTTCGATCACTTCTGCCGACAACAAAACAGGCATGACTATATACGGTTTCAACCGGCAGCGTGAGCCTTTTGATGCCAACGATGATGATTTTTCTGAAATATCGACCCTGAAAAATCTTACTTTGGGTGGCCGTATTTTTCACAGGTTTGGATATAGGAATAAACTAATGGTTGACTTTTTTGCCATTGATGAAGATCGCCGCGGTGGCGACCGGTTTGATTATCCTGTGCACGAGGCAAATATTGCCGAGCAGGTGAAACATAAACTGAATACTGCCGCCTTAACCTATGAGCAGTTTTTCCGTGGTACTGATCTCTTTTCTATCTATGCCTCCACCCAAAGTGTAAAAAGAGATTCCTATTATGGGGCGCATAAGTCAGTAAAGGATTACGGACACACCAATGACCTTTCATACACCCTGGGCGCACAATACAACGCCAAACTTGGAAAGTCGGTATTGGTGGGAGGTGTCGAGAATATTGGCTCGGGTCTAGAAGACATGAAGCTTGGGTATGCTGATGTGGAAAATGCAGTAATCATTAACGACACTATTATTGAAATTCCTCATACCGATAATGTAACCATTGCCAAACAAAGCAGCAATACTACCGGTATATTTGCGCAGTATGAATACAACTGGATACGACTAAAGGTTTCTGTTGGCGCCCGCTTCGACCATTACATCATTGAAGACAAGCTGCAAACAGAGGGCTCACGCACCGGAAATGTGCTTAGTCCGCGCGTAACGGTAAAGTATGACCTGAAACCCTGGTTGCAATCCCGAATAAGCTATTCGCAGGGTTACCGGGCTCCCCAGATTTTTGATGAGGACCTTCACATAGAAACTTCCGGCTCCCGGCGTGTTATTCATCAAAACAGCGATGACCTGACCCAGGAGAACAGCAGCAGTTATATGGCCTCTCTCGACTTTAACCAAAAGTTGGGCAAGATTAATGTTAGCATGCTGGTGGAAGGTTTCATTACCCGGCTGAACAACCCATTTGCCAACATATACGGTACTCCCGACGAGAACGGAACGGTGATATACACCCGGATTAATGCTTCTGAAGGGGCTACCGTATCCGGAGTTAATGTAGAAGTGAATGTGGTTCCCAACAACTATATCTCTATGAAGGGAGGTTTTACACTACAATCAAGTGAATATGATGCTGTGCAGCAGTTTAATCAGAAAGGTTTTCTAAGAACACCCAATCACTATGGTTTTTTTACAGTTGATTACGATTACTCCAGAAAACTTGGGTTTTCCGCATCCGGAAATTACACAGGCAGTATGCTCATCCCTTATTTTGGGCTGGAAACTGCCGATCCCGGAATGGGTAAACTCGTTAAATCACCGGCCTTCTTCGATCTGGGGTTCAAGGTTCGCTATACCATTAAGTTGAATGGCGCCAGTTTGCAATGCTTTGCCGGGGTAAAAAATATCTTCAATGCTTATCAGGATGATTTTGATCGGGGCGTGGACCGTGATCCGGGATATATTTACGGCCCCCTGAATCCGCGTACCTTGTATGCAGGCCTTAAGGTTGGAAACTTCCTAAGGTAAGCGGTTTTGAAGTTAAGACGTCAACACCTGAATCCCACTCTCACCCTATCCTCTACGGAGAGGGCAGGGTGAGTTGGTATAGTACAACTGAATCCCACTCACCCCCTTCTCTATGGAGAGGGCAGGGTGAGGTGGTAAATACCTGTATTGGTTGGATAAGCATTTTCATTACCTTTGCTGCATGATATTGGTGACAGGTGCTACAGGTTTGCTGGGTTCTTATTTGCTGCATGAATTGCTGCAGTACGATGAGCCCATTCGTGCCATATTTCGTGATCCGGAAAGTAAAAACAAGGTTTTCCGCATGTTTAAAGCAACGGGTATTCACGTCTCGTTGCTGCAGAAAGTAGAATGGGTAACAGGCGATATCCTTGATTACTTTTCTTTGCTGGACGCGATGCAAGGCGTGGATAAAGTGTATCATTGTGCAGGTTATGTCTCTTTCAGCCCGTTCGATAAAGAAAAGCTTGAAAAGATAAACGTTGAGGGTACGGCCAACGTGGTAAACGCGGCATTGGAATCGGGAATAAAAAAACTGGCTTACTGCAGTTCGGTGGCAGCACTTGGACGCACCGAAAATACAACTGTAATTGATGAGAAATCACAGTTTAAGAGTTCCAGGTTTAACTCACAATATGCCCTAAGTAAATTCGCAGCCGAAAGAGAGGTATGGCGTGCATCGGCAGAGGGTTTGGACGTGGTTATTGTAAACCCATCCATTATTTTCGGCTATGGCGACCCCGAATCCGGTAGTACCAAAATGTTTGGTACCCTCTATAAACATCATCATTTTTACGGCAAAGGTGCCACCGGTTTCGTGGGTGCTGCCGATGTGGCGCGCATCATGAGAATATTGATGGAAAGTAATATTGTAAATGAACGCTTTTTGGTATCCGAAGGCGATTATACTTACAAACAGATCTTTACATGGATTGCCCGGGGCTTTGGAAAATCAGCTCCCCGGTTTCAAATCCCTGTATGGGTGCTTGCCCTGGTATGGCGGTTTGAGTGGCTGCTATCTAAATTAAACCCCTCGCATCATCCCTTGATTACACGTGAAACTGCTGCTACTTCGCTCAAAAGCTATAGCTACAACTCTGAAAAACTAATGAATTATATAAATTTCCACTATGAGCCATTGCCAAAGGTTATTGATAGCATCTGTAAAGCAATGCTGCCGGAGTTGAGAGAGAAACGTTAGTATTAATTGACTGCAAGGGTTTTAAAATGCTGATAGCTTTCCAGTACATCTGCTACAAAACGCTTGGTTTCTATACCTTTTACCTTGCCATATTTTACGACCGGATCATTGTAAAATTCAGGTTGGGATTTTGCCAGCAGGTAATATTCCACATTGTCGTCCCATACTTCCGGGTTTTTATCGTATTTCTCTGCCAGGCTTAGTGCATCATTTACATGAGCCAATCCAATATTGTAAGCGGCAAGAATAAATTTTATTCTTTCTCCGGGATCGGGCACCCTTGATTTCAACTGCTTATCCAGGGTTTTAATTAAGCGGGTTCCGGCAGCAATCTGCTCGGCAGTCGATGATTCGGGGCCTGCGCCGAAACGGGCAGCGGTACCCGGCATCAACTGCATAAGCCCAAAAGCACCCACCCGCGAAATAGCATTGGGGTTGAATTTCGATTCACGGTATATCAGGGCTGCAAGCAAACGCCAATCCCAGTTGATGTTTTCACTCGCGTGTCGGATTAACTCGTCGTAAGGGGAAATCCTTTGTTTGTTTGCAGGAAAGCCCATAGCCATGTGGACCCAGCGGGGGTTATTGTAATACTTGGAGAGGGTATATTTAAAGCCTGCGCTTTGGATATTATCCTTAATCCATTGGTTTAAAGCTTCCAACAGTTGATCAGCATCGTCGCGCACGCTCCAGGTGGAGCCCATTTCAGGAGTTACCGCTGTTGCCGCTTCAATATTGGGGTAAATATTCGCCAGTGCCCTGGCATGATGCTCCCAGGCAATGGTATAATCAATTTCGCCTGAAGCTACCAGTGAAACCAGGGCAGGTGAAGTTGCACGGTTAACGCCTACAATATCCAGTTGATTGTGCGTGGCATTCAAAGCAAGGGTAAGATCAAACTGCTTAAACTTGCCGTTGGGGAGGCTCAGTGTTTTGCCTTTAAGCTGGTCAAGGCTGCTGAGGCCGGGTGTATCCTTGCTGCCGCCTTTGCTTTTGCGCTGCACCAGAACCTGGCGGGAGGCAAACAAAGGTTCTGTAGAAGCAATCGGATCGCGGAGGCCGGTGATGGGAGGAAGCTCCATGGCAAGTATATCTACTTTGCGGTGCTTCAGCGCCTGTATGGCCTTATGAGGATCAGGCTCAACAATCATGCTGAGTTTAACGCCAAGATGATCGGCAAATTTTTTTGCCATCTCATATTGAAAGCCATTGGCCTGCCCATTCATCAGAAAGTAATTGAATGGATTGTCATCTGTCAGTACTACCAGCTCGCCCCGTTCAACAATGCTGTTGAGAATACCACCCTGATTTTCTATAGATGAAAATCCGGTTTTGGTGGAAATGGTGCAGGATTCAGGTAAAGTGAGCAGAAATAAAAGAGAAAAGGCAACTAATGTCTTAAATAGAAATTTAGATTTCATTGGTAATGGTTAGGTGAAACATTATTGTATCTGCATGAATTTGATTTAAAAAAAACAGCTACAATGAAGTACATCTTGCCCCATTATAAATGGACTGGCGCAAGTTTACAACAACCATGCCATTAGTTTTATATAAAATGAAATTGGCAGTTGAGAGAGAGCTTTCAGGTGGTTTTGCGGTATTTTCTAATGGCCAGTGTAAGTACTATTACCGCAAACAGCATCAACACCATCAAGGGACGTAGTATGTGCCGAAGCCCGGCTCCTTTAAGCATTATCAATCGCATAATCTCAATGAAATGGACGATAGGGTTAAAAAAAGTAAGCACCTTTGCCCAGCCGGGCATGCTTTCAATTGGGGTGAACAATCCGCTAAGCAGTATAAAAATAACAAGTATAAACCATGAAATAAACATGGACTGCTGTTGTGTATTTACCAGGGTGGAAATTAAAAGTCCCAAACCGGTAACTACCAGCAGAAATAAGGTGGCAACCAGAAAAATAAGCGTAATATTCCCCAAAATGGGGATATGGAATAAAAATCTGGCCAAAACCAGACCAAAAGCGAGTTCTGACAGGCCAATAATCCAGAAAGGGATTAATTTCCCGGCTATAAACTGTGTCTTTCGGAGGGGAGTTACGTTAATTTGTTCTATGGTGCCAATCTCTTTTTCGCGTACCACATTCATACCGGAAAGAAACATGCCAATAATGGTTACCAGTAGTACCAGTATTCCCGGAACCATAAATGTTTTGTAATCCAAGCCGGGATTGAACCAGTAGGAATATTCCAGATTAACCCGGCCGGCTTTGGCCTGACCTTGCATAAGGGGCTCAATTTTACCCTCATTAAATTGCTGAATAACCGATAAGGTATAGGCATTCATTAAGGCAGCGGCACTGCTGTTAATGGCGTTGTTAACAACTTGTATTTCAACTGAATGGCCACTTTGAAGGCTTTTTTCGAATCCAGGTAAAATTACGATTACCTGATGAACTTTACCCTTACTTAAATTCAGCATGCCCGCATCTATACTCCTGCTTATGCCTTTAATGCTGTAGAAAGGCGAATGCCGGAAATGTCCGGTGAATTTACGTGAGGCTACAGTATTGTCCACATCACACAAATAGAGGTTTATTTCCTTAATTTCGTATGTAACTGCGTAGGCCAGAATTAGCAACTGTGCCAGCGGCATTATAAAGATGATGGGCAGCATCATTCGATTGCGAAATATCTGCAAAAACTCTTTCCTCACTATGTGGAAAACCTTTCTCATGTTGTTGCAGCTTTCAATTTAACCTTACTTTAAATTTTAATACGCTCGCCAGGATAAAGACTGCAGTCATGCCGAGCAGAATGAGGGTTTCCTTCCAAAAGCTCAACAGCCCACTTCCCTTTAACATAATGGATTTAAGAATAACAATAAACCATCGGGGTGGCATCAATATACTTAGCCACTGCAATATATCGGGCATATTTTCAATGGGAAAAATAAAGCCTGACAGCAGTATGGTGGGTAACATCAATGCAAACATGGAAAGCATCATGGCCGTTTGCTGATTGTTACTCACCGTGGATATGAACATACCCAACGATAGGGCAAGTATGATAAAGAGTATAGTTTCCAGCAGTAATAATATCAGGTTACCCTGCATGGGTACCTTAAATACAAAATAACTCATTACCAATATGATCACTGCGTTAATAAAGGAGAGCAAAACATAGGGCATCACTTTACCAATGATAATCTGATGAGGTTTGAGTGGTGAAACCAGAAGCACTTCCATAGTTCCCGTTTCCTTTTCACGGGCTATGGAAATAGAGGTCATCATGGCTGAAACCAGCATCAGCAGTATGGTTATAATGCCCGGTACAAACATGAAGACACTTTTTAGCGAAGGGTTATACATCATACGCGTTTCAGGTACTACCAAAGGAAGGTACTCTGTCGTGTTATTCAGAGCAGTGGTGTAACTATTGATGATGCCATTGGCATAATTTACCAGCAGTCGGGCGGTATTGGGATCAGAAGCGTCGGCAATCAACTGTACCGCAGGTTGTTCACCTTTCATCAGCTTCTTTTCAAAGCCTGTTTCAAAAATAACCACCATCTTTATTTTTCCCTGCCGGAACTGCTCTTCAATGCCGGTAGGGGAGAAGCTCATTTCGGCTTCTCTGAAATATCCCGAAGCAAAAAGTTTATCCCTTATGGCCAGGGTAACCTGATCGGGTGAGGGGTCAACAACCGAAATCCAGGCATCTTTTATATCGGTATTGATGGCAAATCCAAAAAGCAACACCTGAATCAGGGGCATACCAAAAAGGATGACCATAGTGCGCTTATCTCTGAAAATATGCAGAAATTCCTTAATCACAAATCCCTTCATAGCGTGATGTTTGCTGTCTGTTTGCGGGCAAGTTTCAAAAAAACATCATTTACAGAGGGAGCATTATATTGTTGTTTGAGTGCAGCCGGTGTATCCAGCGCTTCAATGCGGCCATCTGCCATAATAGAGATGCGGTCGCAATATTCAGCCTCATCCATATAATGGGTAGTTACAAATACAGTAATGCCTTTAGCAGCAGTTTCATATATCATTTCCCAGAACTGACGGCGGGTTATGGGATCCACGCCACCGGTTGGTTCGTCAAGGAATGCAATTTCAGGTTCATGCATAATGGCTACCGAAAACGCAACCTTTTGCCGGATGCCGGGTGGCAGCGTTCCTATGAGCCTGTTCCGCATAGCCTCAAGCTGCA
>JAQVEI010000092.1 GCA_028697695.1 Lentimicrobiaceae bacterium | reverse complement strand
CCGTTATGCATTTGGTTCAGGAAATCATCCTGGAGCCACGCTGGGATACACGTGAGTTTGACCGACTGAAGAAAGCAACGGTCAGTCATATTGTTCAGCAAAAAGCACAGCCGGGCAGTGTGGCAATGAATGTGTTTCTTAAACGCATATATGGGAATGACCATATTTTAGGTACGCCAATCACCGGCACAGAAGATTCAGTCAATCGCATCACTCTGCATGATTTGCAATTGTATTATGCTGATTATCTCACACCTGCGATGGCTACTTTTCATTTTGCCGGTGATTTGAATCCTGAAAAAGCACTTTCATCCCTCGGCTTTTTAGGAAAACACTGGCATGGAGCTGAAGCCACTATACCGGAATATCCTGTACCTGAAAGCAGACAAAAGCCTGAGCTCTACTTTGTGGATGTAGCCGATGCCAAACAATCTGTAATCATTATGGGATTGACGGCCATGCCGCGCAATCATCCCGATTTTGCGGCTGCCAATATGGTAAATTATAAATTGGGCGATGGTTCGGGTGGCCGGCTCTTTACCATACTCCGGCTGGAAAAAGGATATACCTATGGAGCCTACTCTTTCTTTATGCCCCGGGTTCAACAGGCTGTGTTCGTTGGTAATGCAAGTGTTCAATCTGCATACACACTTGAGTCATTGAAGTTGTTTAATGAGATTCTTACATCCTATTCTGCGGATTTTACACCGGCTGATCTGGAAACTACCCGTATGGCTTTGGTGAGGGCAAATGCCGGTAAATATGAGCATCTGCAAAGCAAACTGGATATGCTGCATGACATCAGCACGTATAACCTGCCGAAGGACTATGTGACCAATGAAGAGATGCTGGCAGAAAAACTCACCTTTGAGCAGGCCCGTTCTATTGGTGATAAGTACATTAAGCCCGGCCAAATGATTTATGTGGTAACCGGTGATGCCCGCTCGCAAATGAGCAGGCTGGTTGAAGCCGGATTGGGTGAGCCGGTATTGCTCGATAAAAATGGAGAAGAGTTATAGCAGTTAAACGGTTTTGGTTTGGATTGCAGAAGTATTGTAAACATTCCAAATCTGCTTGTTTTTAAGCTTGATTCTGTGTTTCGGTATTGCTGCCGGGGTTAATTTTTTGGAGTGCTGTGGCAACCGACATTTCCAGCTCGCGGATGGAACCATCATTTAAGAACAGGAAGTCAGCCATTTCAATGCATTTCCTTAAATTCTGATGGTTGGGGTCGGTGGAGGTCATTTCACGGGCTTCGTTTGATTTAAAAGTTTTAAAGTCAATTTGGTCGGTTTCCGATTGCCTTTTTTGAATTCTCTGATACCTGGTTGCAGCATCCGCATCTACAGCAAAGAGGTAAAAGTTCTCTTTTTTGCGCAAAGATTCTACTTCACCCGGAGTGCGTATGCTTTCTATTACACAGTTTTTGCCGCTGAGTGCTGCCTGAAGGTACAACTGGTCCACGATATATGAAGGAGAGTGCTGTTGGCGCAGGTCATTAGCTACTGTAACCATACTGTCACGATTCACAGGCAGATTTCGGGCATTAATTTCGCGGGTAATGAAACTGCGGACCGAAAAATGGTTGAAGCCGCGCTGTTTGACCAGAAAATCAACGATTGTGCCTTTGCCAGCCCCCAGAGTGCCGGTGATTCCAATGATGATCATTTCGTTATTTTTGGTAAAAGTAAGGTTTAATCATCTGCAAAGGTTATTCTTCCCAAACAAATGTATCTTATTCTAATATTTCATTATCAATTTACTGGTATGAAGGCAGTTGCACACAACCATGAATTTTAGTGGTTATTCTGCTCTTTAAAGCTCAAAAAACCACGCTGAATATTTATAAAAATAAGTACAACCGGCATCAGATAAAAAACATGGGAAAGGATTTATTCAAATCCTTTCCCATGCCAACATTTGTTGAGCTTTATTCAAAAACAATATCCATTTCCACCCTGCGGTTTTTTTGTCGGCCTTCGGCAGTATTGTTATCGGCTATAGGTCTGGTTTGGCCGAACCATTCGGTAATGATGTGATATTCTTTCACACCTTTGCTGATAAGATAATCTTTCACTGACTGGGCCCTGTTTTTCGAAAGTTCCATGTTGTTCCCGGCTATGCCTGTATTGTCGGTATGTCCGGTAAGTTTTACTTTCCAGTCGGGGCGAGCCACAAGCAGTGCAGCCAGTTTGTCGAGAGAAGCATAGGATGAACGGCGGATAATTGCTCTACCCGATTCAAATTCCAGGTTTTCGAAGGCCTGGGTCAGGATGGCTTTTTCTTCTTTCTTTATTTCAGGGCAGCCTTTGTTTGCAATGGTTCCCGGTGTTTTGGGGCATTCATCCAGGTGGTCGGGTACGCCGTCACCATCGGTGTCGGGGCAACCATTAAATTTAGCCGGGCCGGGCACATCCGGGCATTCGTCCAGATGATCGGGTATGCCGTCACCATCTCTATCGGGGCAGCCGTCAAATTCCGGTAAGCCGGCCTGATCAGGACATTGATCCAGATGGTCGGGAATGCCGTCACCGTCGGTATCGGGGCAGCCGTTAAATTCCGGCAGGCCGGCCTTGTCAGGGCATTCATCCAAATGGTCGGGAATGCCGTCGCCATCGGTATCGGGGCAACCGTTGTATTTTGCCAGTCCAGGTACGTCCGGACATTCATCCTGTGCATCAGGCACGCCATCACCATCGCGATCAGCACAGCCTTGTTGCTCCCAGGTGCCCGGTGTGTCGGGACATTTGTCAAGCTTATCGCTCACGCCATCTCCATCCCTGTCCCTGGGTAAATGACGAAAAATCGGAACTTTAAGCATGACATATACATCGGCATTGTAACTTTTTGAACCTATCACATTGGACAATATGCTATTTGAACCTACCCACACCGGACCCAGTCTTAATGCTACTCCCGCCTGTGCCTTTCCGTTCTCGTCAATCTGCATAGGCAATCCTGCGCCAAACCATTTCATTTCGTAGCGTGGAATAACGCTTACAGTGGTAAAGTAATGGGTTTTAGAGGTCGTTTCAGTACCTTTTCGCATGGCCAGGTAAGGCGACATATTCAGGTAAAACCCACGGCCTAAGTTGTAATCAACCTGAAGGCTGAGGGCTGTAGGCAAACGCATGCGAAAGGATTCCTCCACTGTCTGCCCGAAATTAAAGCGGTTGCGCAATGTGTCATTAAAATCTTCTATACTGTTGATTTGAACCTGAGTAAGATCCCAGTTTCTTATGTCAGCCGTGAAGTCCTGGCTATGAAAATCTTTTTTAAAGTTTATTCCACCCAAATCGAGCAAGGAAATACCTACTCTTAGTAAATATTTGTTCTTATCCGGACGCAGCAACCCCTGCTTTCCATCCATAGTGTAGCGGTAATCATCTATATCGGGGCGGTATTCATAAACAAAACCCAGGTCTAAACCAAAGCCTGGATCTGAAACAAAATCAAAAGGTTGGAACGTTTTGCTGTTGAGGTTGCCCGAAATTCCATAGTTTACATCTGATTTAAAGATAGAGATAACATCCTTTTCCTCAAGCCTGAAGGAGAGGTCTCTGATATAACTATACCCGGAGGCAATTCCCTGCAGATATTTTAAAGTTATTCCGCCTTTCAAAAAGTGTTTGTCGCTGGGCAGCGGAATTTCCTGGGCATAGGTAAAGTTAAATTCTGCCCACCAGTTGGTTTGCGCGCTTAAATTAGAGTTGTTCAATATTATCTGATAAAAATCAGGATTATCAAAACTTTCGGCCATCACCTCTGCCAGATCTTCCGAAAGCCGGTCAATGTTTACCTGCCCGCGGATTCTGCTGCTGAATGACAAGGCATGTTGGGGGGTAAGATTCACCATGAAGGAAGGCAGCATGACGACGGTTGAAAGCATTCCCTGTTTATCCTTGCCATTTAAGGTCCTGTAGATATTATCCGTACCAAAATTAACGTCATTCCACGAACCCGGCCTGAAAATAGCTTCTCGTTTCATGGCCAGATAGTTGTTGGCAGCCTGGGCAGAAAACCCGGTGAGCACCACGTCAAACTTATAGCGTGAATCAGCTATGGAGGCCGGTTGCAGATGAACACCACTCACCCCTGAGTAGTTGCTGATGCTGAACGGAAGAAAGTCCTGTGCCTGAGCAAACGTGCCCACAACAATCAAAAGGACATACAACATACTTTGTAGTAAATATCGCTTCATAGATTCAATAATTAAGATGTTTATTGTGTAAATATTAAGGTTTCAAAAAAAATCAAAATACAATTGCCAGTCCAAGGCGTTTCGGCTTTAAGCCGTAAGGCTAAACACCCAAGGCAGACCTTTTGTTAAACCAAAATTAATAAATTTGTTGTGCAATACATCATGTACATTTGTCTGTTACCGTCAAGGATTAATATGGCATGCGGAAAGTTACTGTTCAGTAATTTTATGGATAATTTCAATCTGTTAAGCATCAATCGGTTTGGCCTAACCCTTTGCTCAAGCCAGTAGAGGAATATTTCCAAAGACCAGGTCGTAAACCATTTTTAAGTATTCGCCTTCAATAGAGCAATTTATTGTGTGGATAGCGTTTGAGGTGAATTTCGCGCACTGTTTCATACAGCGCTGTTTTAAATTCATCGTAATGCCATTTTTTGGCTGCTGAAATGAATTGTGCCTTGTGGTTCAGCTTTGCAATCCAGGTGTTCTGTAATTCCTGCAGACTGAGGTTTAGGGGTTTAGCGGATAAGTCATCTTCTTCCGGCTCAACAAAACTGTAGGCATCAATTTTATTAAATACCATCATAAGCGGTTTGTCTGCAGCCCCGATATCGGACAGGGTTTCGTTAACCACCTCAATCTGATGCTCAAAGCCGGGATGCGAAATGTCAACAACATGCAGCAACAGATCGGCTTCACGCACTTCATCCAGGGTCGATTTGAACGATTCAACCAGGTTGTGGGGTAACTTACGTATAAAACCCACGGTGTCAGTAAGCAAAAAAGGAAGATTTTCAATAACTACTTTTCTTACGGTAGTATCCAGGGTAGCAAAAAGCTTGTTTTCAGCGAAAACTGATGATTTGCTCAGGAGATTCATGATGGTGGATTTTCCCACATTGGTGTATCCGATAAGAGCTACTCTGACCAGCTTTTCGCGGCCGCTGCGCTGGGTGATCTTTTGTTTGTCAATTTCTTTGAGTTTGTCTTTGAGCAGAGATATTTTATCACGGATAATCCGGCGGTCTGTTTCAATTTCTTTTTCGCCAGGCCCGCGCATACCTATGCCTCCACGTTGCTTTTCCAGGTGAGTCCACATACGCGACAGCCTGGGCAGGGTATATTGCAATTGCGCCAGTTCAACCTGAGTGCGGGCTGTAGCAGTATGAGCCCTGCCGGCAAAGATGTCCAGTATCAGCGCGGTGCGGTCAATGACTTTACATTGCAGCTCCCGCTCGATATTCCTCAATTGCGATGGGCTCAATTCATCATCAAAAACCACAGTTCCAATGGATGAGGCTTTGATGTATTGATTTATTTCGTCCAGCTTGCCCGAACCAACAAAGGTGCGTGGGTCTGGTTTATCCAGCTTCTGAACAAATCGTTTTACAGCGCTTCCGCCGGCAGTTTCAAATAAAAACTCAAGCTCATCCATCGTTTCATTGAGGGTGGCTGCATTTTGACCCGTGGTGATCAATCCGACAAGTACAGCAGTTTCAGTAATGGGAGTATAATCTATCATAGTTAATATCAGGTGATGCTAAAATCATACCAAAGCAGGCTCAATCGTGGGTTTTGTTCATTACATTGGTTTGTATTTCAATAGATTGTTCGTGAACCAGTTTGAGTAAGGCTCCCAAAAAATCAACATTAAGGCCGGCTTTTTCTCCTTTTTTAATTCTATCGGCAAACAACGATTTCCACCGATCGAGCTGTAATATGGTAATGTGATGGTCGTACTTATACCTTCCCATTTCTGCAACAATCTCCATGCGTTTGGCCAGCAATTGAATCAACTCGTAATCAAGGCCGTCAATTTCGGATCTAAGCACCTGAAGATTGCGCTCAAACTCGCGGTTTCCCCTTGGGGAACGCAATATCAGCGCATCCAGTAAGGCCTGAAGCTGTGCAGGGTTAATCTGTTGCTCAGCATCAGTCAATGCTTTTTCGGGATTGCAATGGGTCTCTATCATCAATCCATCCATTTCCAGGTCCATAGACTGTTGGGCTACAGCAAGCAACATTTCGCGTTTGCCCGCAATATGACTGGGATCGCAGATTATTGGTAATCCCGGCATTAACCGCATTAGTTCGATGGGGATTTCCCATTGAGGCACATTTCGGTAGGCTCCTTTTTCCGAGTGGTAAAAGCCTCTGTGAATGGCTGCTATACTGGTAATACCGCTTTTATATACCCGCTCTATGGCGCCCATCCAAAGCTTCAGGTCGGGGTTTACAGGGTTTTTGATCATCACCGGCACATTAACTCCTCTGAGGCTTTCGCCCAATTCCTGCATGGAGAAAGGATTAACCACAGTTCTGGCCCCTATCCACAGGATGTCCGTATCGTATTTTAAAGCTTCCTGCACATGTTTGGGTGTAGCCACCTCTACTGTGGTGAGGAGACCGGTTTGCTGTTTGGCTTCCTGCATCCATTTTAAGCCCTCGGTGCCGGTACCTTCAAAGGAGCCCGGGCGGGTGCGCGGTTTCCAAACCCCGGCTCTGAATACCTTTACCCGGGGCAGGGCAGCCAAACCCCTGGCCGTTGTCAGCACTTGCGAACGCGTTTCAGCACTGCACGGCCCTGCAATGACCAAAGGCCGGTCATAGGAGTCAATCCACTGGGTTAAAGGTGTAAAATTCATGGCACAAAAATACGAAAAGTTAAAGCTGCGCACCAGGCTTTTATAAACTACACGGTAAATGAGGTAAATTTCATAACTTTGCGACTCAAAATTTTAAGGACACTTTCACCAAAATATTCAATAATTGTAATTTAGGGAACTAATGAGTACATTAAAACGCACTACGGTAGCTTCAGCGCTTAAGGAAAGAGAAATAAACCAAATCGGCAGTACAGTTAATCTCCAGGGATGGGTGCGTACCCGGCGGGGAAACAAGAATGTGATGTTTATAGCATTGAATGATGGCAGCATCATTCATAGCATACAGGTAGTGGCCAATCCGGCCGACTTTGAGGAGGAAATGCTCCGGCTGATAACTACAGGGAGCTGCATTTCGGTGGTTGGTGAATTGGCAGAATCGCCCGGTAAGGGCCAGGCTGTTGAGCTGATTGCCAGAGAAATAGAGGTTTACGGTACGGCAGATCCCGACACCTATCCCTTGCAAAAGAAAGGGCATTCAATGGAGTTTCTTCGCGAGATTGCTCACCTGCGGCCACGTACCAATACTTTTGGCGCCGTGCTACGCATCCGGCATGCCATGTCGTTTGCCATACATAAGTATTTTAACGACAATGGCTTCTACTACCTCCATACGCCCATCATTACCGGGTCTGATGCCGAAGGTGCGGGAGCCATGTTCAGGGTAACCACCCTCGACCCCATAAATCCGCCTTTAACTCCTTCCGGTGAAGTAGACTACAGCAAAGATTTCTTCGGCAAGCCCACCAACCTTACCGTTTCAGGTCAACTGGAAGGTGAGCTTGGCGCGATGGCACTTTCTAAAATTTACACCTTTGGGCCAACATTCAGGGCCGAAAACTCCAATACTGCGCGACACCTTGCCGAATTCTGGATGATTGAACCCGAAATGGCATTCTATGATATTCACGACAACATGGACCTGGCAGAGGATTTTCTGAAATCCCTGGTTAATTATGCCCTGGAACACTGCATGGATGACCTTGAGTTCCTCAATAAAATGTATGATAACGAGCTGATTGACAGGTTGAAGTTTGTTACTCAAAATGACTTTAAACGGCTCACATACACCGAAGCCGTAGAAATACTGATGGCTGCTGACCAAAAATTTGAATACCACGTGGAGTGGGGTACCGACCTGCAGAGTGAACACGAACGTTACCTGGTTGAAAAAGAATTTAAACGTCCGGTTATCCTTACCGATTACCCATCTGAAATAAAAGCCTTCTATATGAAACAAAATGAAGATGGAAAAACAGTGCGGGCAATGGATGTACTCTTTCCGCGAATAGGCG
>JAQVEI010000091.1 GCA_028697695.1 Lentimicrobiaceae bacterium | reverse complement strand
CTTATTTCGGCATTGGTTGGAACCTGTTCTTCATACGTTTCAGTTACCCACACCTCATCCCAATCATCCCACCAGGTTTCAGTATAAGTTATCATGGTGTATTTCAGGTTGTTTAACAGAAACTCTGCATTGTTTTGCTTCAGGGCATATGCTTGTTCATTAGCCGGATAGATTATTTTTAACAGTGTTGTGCTGGTTTCAGTGAGCTGAAATTCATCTAAATAAAAATTAAAAGTATAAACTCCAAAGTCGCCTACTTCTATTTCGTCCCTATTGCCTGATGCATCCAGTCGGAAGTTGTCCCTGACTTTTGCCAGGTGAATTTTTCCGGATTGGAATAGGCTTACCTTTAGCTTTTCCTCCCAATCTCCATCCAGTAAATCAGAAAGATAAGACAAGGATTGCATAGGAAGGGTATTCATCATCTTGTCCAGATCAGCATTAATCTCTTGGGCGGCATTTCTGAATTCCACTTTGGCTGTTGCGGGTTTAATCTCTTTTGTGGATTCTTCTTTGTCGTCTTCGCATGAAATCAATGCAAAAACAAAAAAGAGAGCAAAGAGCATTAAATTTCTTTTTGTTTTCATAGTCATTTTGAATTAAATGGATAAATGATAAGTTTATTATAATACAAATATAACAATACTTGTTATATATTAGATATATTGCTTTAATTTTTTATAAAAAAAATTATTTTTGAGCATTGAAAATAGGGCCTGTTATCATGTGGAAAAATCATCTCGAAAAATTGTTTTATATAATCATTGTATTAATGGTAGCATGTAATAATGCGCCTGAAGTGTCAAAGTCTGAGTCTTTACCTTCTGCTTCTAAGGATAATCCATGGGTTTGCCAGGGCATCACCGAATTAAGGAGAGGTGATGTATTGGTCAGACCAAACCTGAATCTCTTTCCGGGTACATCTATAGTCCCTATGGGGACAGGCTTTGGGCACGCTGCTTTGGTGGTTTCAGGCTATGAGCATTCCAATATTGATAGTTTGCTGGCAGGTATACAAATTATCGAATCGATTGCGAAAGATGTTTCCACCGATTTTCAGATAAGGGAGATAAGCGGATTGGTAAAAAGTCGATTTGATGCCTTTAATAACGATAATTTTGATCAGCGATATGCGGGGAGCAGGTATCGGCTGCGGTTGGATTTGTCCGAAATGCAGATAGATTCAATCCTTTCCTTTGCACTGGCGCAAAAAGGAGATCGCTCAGCCTGGAACGCAAGTAAGGCTTTTCCCGGTAACTCATTTAATGATAGTCTGGTGGCTTTGGGATTGCGGAAAAATTGGGCCGACAATGCTACCTGGTATTGTTCGCATCTGGTATGGCAGTCATTGTTTTATGTTACGGGAAAAGATTTCGATGCCAATGGCGGATATATGGTCTATCCGAATGACTTAATCAATTCAGATTTATTTAATAATACCGAAAGCCATTGTGGACGGACGCGTTTCTAAGCCATGCTTGTAGCGCTGTGCTCCTGCATGGTTGTTGAAGATAAACAGCTTCATATTAATAATCTTATGGATGATAAATAACATATCCTCCAGATTTTACACGTTGCCATCCGGATAACGGATCATGGGGTTTAGGTGATCGCGCCCTTGAATTCGAGCCAGAAAAATCTGACCTATTTGATTGCCATCAGGGGTTGAAATGCCAATCTGCGTATGTTTATTGAAGGTTTCTATAAAATTTTCCGGTTCGGAATTTAAAAAATCCTGATCTGATTGATAAGCCACTCGTAGGGGGAAGGCTGCTAATGAAATGTCTATATTGTTATAAAATGTTGTGTTGTCAGTGGTTATTACATTTGCAGTCAGCGTTGTGCTTAATTTTTTTTCTCCGTTTTCTTCCATTTCAAATTCCATGTTTAAGATAGCATGTGAACGTCTGAAAGTTGTGCTTAGTAACATGCTGATTTTGAAGTTTGCAAAAATTATTTCCACATCCATTTTAGCGGGGAAATCGAGCTCAAACGTGGCAGAAAGATGAGCAGTGAAAAGTGTTTTATTGCCGGCCATGACTTTCGCTTCCAGTCTTTGGGGAAAGGCCATCTGCAGGGCAGTTTGTGTTTCAGCGTAGTCGGATAACGTAAATATAACCAGGCTATCATGCTTTGAATCAAAGGGATAAATCAGCTCGACCCAATTTCTTTGCGCTTGTTTTTCAAATGCGCCTGTCTCAGCATTCACATAATACAAACCTTTATTGGCACTATAGTCATAAGCAAGGGCACTATTTTTATTCATATAGGGAATGGGCGGATTCGAAAATTCAGAGAGTTTGATAAGTGCCCCGAATGCTTCCGTTTTTCCAATGCGTCTGGCCAATTGAATTATCTCATTATCGAATGCCCTCAGGTGTTTGCGGCCTTCTTCGGGTGGCAAAGGATCTCTGCACTTGGAGAATGAAAAAGCGATAAAAAATAATAGCATCCATCGGCTGAAGATGATCAGGCGAACTTTTATCGGCTTTTTAATTTTATGCATGACGCAAATGTAAGATGAAAATTCTTTAGCCCGGGAAATTTGCGAATTTTCCTTGATTTATAATCATGGAGATGACCGTATTTTTGAAATATGGGTTCGTGATGTTTACTTTTAAAATTTCTGTGGGGGGCGAGCATAAATTTCCTTTTGACCCGAGCGATTTCACTCACTTTCGCAATCGTGTGGGAGAAGAAGGAATAGGCAAAATATATGCATTCAGTATAAAACTGCACGGGCAATCTGTTCACAAGCATTGGAAGTTTTCATTGTCAGACGCAACCGTTCATGAAAACAATACCACGTTCCCAACAGATGCCAAATTATGTAAGAAAGTTTAAACCAATGCAACAAAATAGCTGAGAAAGAAGATATTGATCAACGGCAACAATTAACCAGGGAGAGTTAGCAACTGCTACGCGACACATACAATGGCAAGCATCCCCGACGTGCCAAAAAGGCAAAAAAGTCAAAAAGGCATTTAAAAACCATTGCCAATACGTTGTCGAGGGAGCTGGCCGAAAAATGAGCGAGGAACAGCAGGGAAGTACTCAAAAGAACTGAAACTCGGCAATTATTTTGATGTTTTCAGACAATTCCTGAGCGCAGGGTGGAAAAGAGCTCGTAAGAGGCGTGGCTTAATGCGAAGAAGTATTTTAGGTTTTGCCTGAAAGTCCAAATGAAAAACATTGAAAAGGGTGCTTTTGTTGCAGGGAGGGAATAGGAGTTATAGATTTTCTCTTTTGTAATTCCCAATTCTTTCCAGAATTTATCGGTAGTTTTACTCCATGAAAATTCTGCTTATTGAGGATGAGTTGGCATTGCAGTCAACCATAAAAGAGTCGCTCGAAATGGAGCACTATCTGGTGGAAACCGCTTCGGACTTTAATGCGGCTATGGAGAAGCTTTTTATCTATGATTATGATTGCATATTACTCGATATTATGTTGCCCGGCGGCAGCGGGCTGCATCTTCTTGAGGAACTTAAAGCACATGGCAAAAGTGGAAATGTGATCATCATCTCAGCCAAAGATTCACTGGACGATAAACTGGAAGGCCTTGCCCTGGGAGCCGATGATTACGTGACCAAACCTTTTCATATTGCAGAATTGAATGCGCGGGTAAAGGCCGTGTTGAGGAGAAACCGGCCGGAAGGTAAAAATGAGATTGTGGCAGGGGAACTGTATATGGATCTGGATCAAAGAATACTCCTGGTCAGCGGGCAAACCGTTGCATTAAACCGTAAGGAGTTTGATATTCTGAGATATTTTCTGCTTAACAAAAACCGTTTGATCACCCGAACAGCCCTGGCCGAGCATGTGTGGGGCGATAATATAGATCAGTCCGATAACTTCGATTTCATTTATTATCAGATTAAAAACCTGAGGAAAAAGTTACAGGAAGCCGGCGCTGTTACAGAAATTAAAGCCGTGTATGGAATAGGATATAAACTTGTAGAATTATGAAGCTGCTCAACCGCTCTTTGCAATATCTTTCCCTTTCTATGCTCTTAATTGTGAGCATCTGGTCGGTGGTTTTTTATCTGGATATGATGGATGAAATTTACGACAGTATTGATGATGGCCTGGACAATTACAAGTTGCTCATTCAAAATAAAGCAGAACAGGACAGCACCGTTTTGTTGAAAAACAGCTTTGATGAAAGCAATTATGCCATTCGCCCTTTAAGCGAAAGCGTGGCTTTTAAGATTTATGATGTCTATAAGGATACCATGATTTATATGCCTTTTGAAGAAGATATGGAACCGGTCCGTTTGTTGACTTCCGCCTTTGAGCATAAGGGAAAGTATTATGAATTAAAAGTAATTTCATCGATGGTGGAGGAGGACGATCTGATGAAAAGCTTGCTGCAGCATATGGTGTGGCTTTATATTTTGTTGATAGTCTGCATTATAATTATAAATAATGTGGTGCTTAAAAAACTTTGGCTGCCATTTTATAATCTATTGCAGCAGTTTAAGGATTTCAGGCTGGGAAAAGATTCAGGCCTGACGGAGGTAAAAACAAACATTAATGAATTTGAAGAGCTGCAGATAGCCGGACAAGCCCTTATCAGCCACTCCGTTGAAGCCTACAACCGCCAAAAGCAGTTTACCGAAAATGCCGCCCACGAATTGCAAACACCTCTGGCTATTATTTCGGGTAAAATTGAGCTTTTGTTGGAGAGAGATACGCTGAGCGAACAGGCCGCTGAAACCCTTTCAGAAGTCCTGCAAATTTCCGAACGCATGAATCAACTCAATAAATCCCTGCTTTTGCTGAGCAAAATTGAAAATAAACAATTTTATAATAATCAGGATATTTCGCTTACTAAGCTTGTAAAACAAGGAGTGGATGAGTTTGAGGATTTCGTGGAATTCAGAAACCTGAGCATTGATATTCGTGAATCCGGTGAAGTTCATCTTCATATGGATGTTGTTCTCGCCGGTATTTTAGTTTCCAACCTTCTCAAAAATGCCCTGTATCACAATATAGAACGCGGAGAAGTTATCATCGAAATGAATGAAAACAAACTTCACATCTGCAACACCTCTGCTTCGGTCGAGCTTAATGGAAACGTGATTTTTAACCGGTTTTATAAGTCAGACGCCGGCCGGCAGGGCACGGGGCTTGGTTTGGCCATCCTAAAAGCCATTGTTCAATTGTATGGTTTTAAGATTACCTATTCCTATAAAAATGCCATGCATTGTTTTGAAATTACTTTCAGATAATTTACAAAAACACTTTGCCATTCCCAAATCTTTCCAGATTCGTGTGTTTTCTTTGCAGTATAATTTAAAACTAAAAACCATGAAAACACAAATGTTATCTTTCGCTATCATAGCACTCTTAAGTACGAATCTAACTGTTGCGCAGGATATTTCGCCAGGGCAGGTGCCTTCGGTAGTGCTGAATAAATTTACCCGGGAGTATCGCAAAGCACGGGATGTGGAATGGGAAAAAGAAGCCACCACCTATAAGGTAGAATTTGAACTGGGATGGAATACCGATCATGAAATCCGCTACAATTCAAATGGTGAGATTACCATGCATTCACATGATATTTCAAAAAAAGATTTACCGGAAGCGGTTCTCCAAACCCTGAATACTGAATTTAGTGATTACAGGGTGGATGATGTGAAACGCATAGCTTCCAGTAAGGAAGTCGTATTTTCGATGGAACTGAACGCACTGTTAAAAAACGATCTGAAAGTAGTGATTGACCAAAATGGTAAAGTAGTGAGCCAATTGCAGGATTAAACTGCTCCGGTGAAGCCCAGTCTGATTACTAATCAACTAAACAATTATAAAAATGAAAACACGAACACCAATACTGCTCTTATCTGTATTTTTCGCTATCAGCATGCTTACTTCCTGCGAAAAAGAAACCGTTCTCCCGGCATCGGAGGTGCCTGCTGAAATTACAACCTATGTAAAAACACATTTTTCTGATCACAAAATTTTACAAGTGATCAAAGACAAAGATGGTTTTACAAAAACATATGATGTGATATTGGAGGGAGGCTTCAGCCTGGAATTTGACCGGAAATTGGAGATCATTGAAATTGACGGATCCAGTCGTTTGCCCGATAGCGTGATACCGGCCAAAATCCTCGACTATGTCAATCAAAACTATTCCGGCATTTACATTACCGATTGGGAAACAGACGGAAAAAATCAGCAGGTTGGCCTGGAAAATGAACTGGAACTGGAGTTTAATATGTCGGGAGAGTTTTTGAGGATTGATGGTTGATTGACTGTAAAATCTCATATTCTTTTTCCGGACGCTTTATAGCTTTTATTTGGGCTGGCGTTATCCCATGCCAAAAACCATCTTCGCCCATCGCGTCAAATTTCTTTTTCCAACCATAAACGTAGCCGAATAAACTCTATGTTTTTAAAAATGTTTGTAACTCCCTGTTCTGGTGCAAACAGGTAGCCTGAATGAAGCGATAATTACACAACAGAACTAAATTAATTTTTTGTTTTTTTCCACCGTTTGTCCGATAAATGGGCAAACGGTGGTTTTATTTTAATTAATTTGGTTTCTGAGTGAAACTAATTTTCATGGTATAATTATCTTTTCATTATAGTTTTCGCTTCCACCGGCAATTAATTAAGCATTGATTTAGGAAACGAAGATCCAACCGGAATAGAAATTATTCCTTCGGGTGTGTTCAAGTTTTTTCTTTCCGAATAAATCAGTCTTCCTTCCAGAGTGAACAGATTAATAACATGACTTCCGGGTGCAAGATTATTACAGGAGACGAGGTAGTTAAAAATGCGAGCATAAATTACTTTTCTCTTCCTTTTAACCCCAAATTGAAAGCAAGGGCCAAACCACTCCGTAAAGCTGGAAATCTCTCTGAGGTGCTTTTTTGAAATCAATTAGAAAACAGGCTATTCAAAGGCTATGACTTTGACCGCCAATAAATCATTGGAAACTATATTGTTGTTTTTTATTGCTCCAACTGCAATTTGGTAATTGAAATAGATGGGAGTAGTCATGATAATAAACTGGATTACAAGGCCAGGCGAGATGCTTTTTTTTAATCACCCGGACTAACGGTTATTCATATAAAGAATGTATATTTGACATTGTTGTCAGCCGGGTGAAAAGAACACCAACCGCACAACATTGGCTTTGCGAAATGAGGGTTAAAATGCAGATATGAAAGTAAATACATAGAATAAATCAACAGCTAAATGGAAAGTTAAGTGGTTTAAATGCTTTATTATGAGGTGGTCTAGAAAAACTGGACAGGAAAATTAAATTTATTAATTTTATGTCCTATGAGAAAGAATCGAAGACAATTTAGTTCAGCCTTCAAGGCTGAGGTCGCCCTTGAAGCAATCAAAGGGGTCAAAACAGTATCAGAGATTGCCCAGCATTATGAACTTCATCCGGTGCAGGTTACACAATGGAAGAAGGATTTTTTAGCGCATTCAGCGAACATTTTTGATGGAGATCAAAAACGTGATGAGGAGTTGGAACGTCTTAAAAAAGAACGCGACGAGTTGTTCAGGCAAATCGGTGAATTAAAGTTTGAGAATGACTGGTATAAAAAAAAATTACGCTAATGTCGGTAGAACAAAAACGAAGCATGATTGACCAAAAGGGTCAGGTAAGCGTAATAAAGCAATGTGATTTACTGGATATCAACCGAAGCACTTTCTATTATAAGCCACATCCGGTCAATGAAAAAGACCTCAAAGCCATGGAAGAGATAGATAAGCTTCACCTGGAAGATCCCACACGTGGTACACGCAGAATGACGGATGAACTGCAAAAACAGGATGTTAAAATTGGGCGTCAGCATGTTCGAAAACTCATGCAAACCATGCGAATAAAGACTGTATACTGCCGCCCCAGAACCACAGTCATAACACCAGGCGACTACAAATACCCCTACTTGCTCAGAAACCTGACAATCAATCGTGTCAATCAGGTTTGGGCAGTGGACATCAGTTATATTCCCATGCATCGGGGATATATGTATCTGTTTGTCATTATGGATGTTTACAGCAGGTACATCATCGGATGGAGTGTTTCCAACACCATGGAAACCAGCTGGATTACTCAAACAATACTGCAAGCTATCAATCAATATGGATCACCTGAGATTATCAACTCTGACCAGGGAAGCCAGTTTACCTCAC
>JAQVEI010000090.1 GCA_028697695.1 Lentimicrobiaceae bacterium | reverse complement strand
CAATCCATACATCCTGTGGTTCCCAGGGAATAAGCGAAGTTATCTCCTGTTTATATACCGCTTTTTCCTCCCATGGGTAATTGTTAATTTCGCGTATTTTATTAAAATATCCTGCTCCAAACGAAGTGAAAAAGCGCATAAGCTCAACAGGAGGCTGATAATCTTCCTGCAGCCTGATGCCCTGGTAATTGTTTCCATCATTATCAGTAAACACCGGAAGATAACTCAGTCCTTTATGCAAAGCATCTGTTAATGTTATTCCTTCACTTTCGGGTATCATAAAAACTGATCCGGTGCGGTCATAAGCATCGCCATTGGAGCGACAACTCAAATTTGCAAATACAAAGCCGCTGTTACACATATTCCGGCTTAATCTAATCTTTTTTAGGATAACCGAACCCCGTGAAAAATGGTATATTTTTCCGGATTGCAATATCTCATCTTTGGTAATTTCCATGTCAGGATCAAAGTTTATGGTATCCTGAGTAAACACCGGAAAGCGGGTGAACCTTGAATTTATCTTCATTTCCTCAAATTCGGCCTCATTCAGGGTGCGCGCCTTGTCGGGCGCATAATTCGGGAGCGTAATATCTTCAGCAATTTCTATGGAGGTGCCTATCAGTTCACGGTTTCCGTTGATAATAATCTTTAAAGCCAGCGCACCCTTTTCAGGTAAGAAGTTAGCATAAGGTGAGCCCTTAGCAGGTGCCGACAGGGTATACCAGACTTCAATACTGTTAGAAAAATAGGTAAAGCTGGCATATTTGCATGTATAGCCCAATATTTCAAGGGTTTCAGTTCCAAATGCCGGCTTGGGCAACTCCTTAAAAGGGATCACGTTTTTAAAAGCTGCGTTTCCAAACTGAAGCATGTTTACTATTTCCTCCCGCCTGTAATCAATGTATTGTTGTATCTTATCCGTGGCTTTATAGAGATACACAAGCTCATCATGATAAAGGAAACTTACACCGGCTTCACTCTTTGTGCCATTTTCAATACGTTCGTAATTTATCTGATAAACTGGTTTCACTTGTGCCAATGAAAACAAAGGCAGCCAAAGCAATACTATGACAGGCAGGATTGACTTTTTAAAATAGGTATACATCATGAGGCAAAGGATTAATGAGTTGCGGCAAATCTACTAAAACCTCCAATCTTTTTAGGTATATCAGGCATGATTTTCAAATTTTCTTACCTTTGTTCAAAACTCAAATTATGGGCATGATTTCAATTGAAGGTATGGAATTTTTTTCCTACCATGGCCATTTCAGGGAAGAACAGGTAATTGGCACCCGCTTTATTGTCGATTTGTTTATACAAACCGATACCCGTTTGGCAGAAAAAAGCGACAAACTCAGCGACACGGTAAACTATCTTGCTGTGTATGAAACGGTTAAAGCAGAAATGGCCCAAAAATCACATCTGTTGGAGCACGTAGCTAACCGTATATTGCTCGCGATTCACGAACAATACCCTGAAGTAACTGATGCTGAAGTTAAAATTTCAAAGCTTAATCCTCCGCTGGGCGGCAAAATTGAGCGGGTATGCATCACCCTTTCAAGCGAAGATATCTATGAATGATCAAAAGAAACCAACCCGGAAAACCTGTCCACGCTGCGCCAAAACTTTTGATTGCCTTCACGCAGCTGGATGTTGGTGCTTTGACTACACCCTGACTCCTGAAAACCTGCTCAGGCTGCAGAAGGAATACGACAACTGCCTTTGCCCCAATTGTTTAAAAGATTATTCAGTCTCTGCCCAAGACAATACACTCATAAATTAGTTCTAAAGCCTAAAGCCCGTATAGATTCATGACCATAGCCCTAAATATAACTCTCTGAAAATCATTTTTTTGACTGCCAAATTAAAAATTGGCTTGTATAACATAAAATTTTAGTAAATTTGCATCGAATTTAACGGGTCTCGTGGCCGAGTGGCTAGGCAGAGGTCTGCAAAACCTTCTACAGCGGTTCGAATCCGCTCGAGACCTCCCCGGAAGTGTTAAGCGGGAACACTTATACTTCACATTTTACAAAATCAGGATTCTAAAGTCCTGATTTTTTGTTTTTAGGAAAGTTAAATCTGGTATTCCGGAAGCGTCTGCGCAACTTATCGAGGACACTGACATTTGTCTTTTTATTATTTTTACCTTTTCAAACATGAATTTCTTCAATATATCCTATATTTAATGCGAAAATGTATAATATCCGCCGGCAACGGGTTACTTTTCCGGTTTTTTTCCATTATGTAGTAGTTATTCATTCTATTGGCCGTTAAGCTGCTCAGTAAAAGCAACAAATCATGAAAAAAAGCAAACCATTGGCTGCATCATTGGAACGACCCCGGATACAGGCTAAAAGTTCGGGTCACGCCGTCCATATTGGCACCATGCTTAAAGAAGCCCGCAAGTCGAAACAGATGACCCAGCAAGAACTTGCCAACATAATCAGTAAGAAAAGAACCTATATCTCAAGGGTAGAAAATGATGGCAGCAACATTACCCTCAAAACCCTGTACGAGATTGTTGAAAAAGGATTGGGTGGAAAAGTAGATATTCATCTGAAGATGTAAGCGGAAAGGAATGCATATATCTTATTCCCAACTGAATCATTGGCTATCCTGATTCTTTGCTGTGCATGCTGACAAGCCGGATCTATCTGTTTTAGAACATTCACCTAAAGAATAAGCAGTTACCGGTTTGATTATTCTAATTCATTGGTTTCACTCCTTAGGGTAAAATAACCATTTTCAACCGCGATTTTGATGAGTGATGCGGTATTGCGTGCATCAAGTTTGGCAATCATATTTTTACGGTGGCTGTCTACGGTTAATGGGCTGATAAACAGCGTTTCAGCTATCTCTTTGTTTGTTAAGCCACTTGCTATAAGTTTGAGCACTTCCAGTTCACGGTGCGAAAGAGATACGATGTTGCCCGGGTTTTTCTTTAAGTTCACCGAGATCTCATGACACAGATATGTTTCACCCTCCATTACCGTTGTAATGGCTTCTATGATATCATCGTTGGCGGCATTTTTTAACAGATAACCTTTGGCTCCTTTCTCCATCATGGCTTCCACATAATAGCGTTGACTGTATGTTGAAATAACCAGTACCCGGGCTGTTGGATAATCTTTTTGAAGAATGTCTATTAGTTCCAGGCCGGTCATTCCAGGAAGCATAATATCCAGCAATATAATATCGGGTGAGCAGGTTTTAAGCAGCAATAAGGCATCATCGGCATTACCGGCAATTCCACACAGCTCGAAATCACTCCGACGCTCAATCAGACTTTTTAAGCCGTCCACCACCAGGGGATGGTCTTCAATGATCAGTAGTTTTATCATTTTTTTATAAGATGGCTGATATGTTCAAAAGAGACATTCACTTCAGTACCTTTATTTTTCATTGAACTAATATCAATAATCCCCTGATATCCGGCAACCCTTGCATGCAAATTTAGCAGGCCCTGACCGAAATTGTTGGTCTTTGCATCAAAACCCTGACCATCATCGCGCACGTTGAGACTTAACCGCTCTTGTTGCTGAATCAGTTCAACCACCACTTCTTTGGCCTTGGCATGCTTCAAAGCGTTGTTGACCAGTTCCTGAGCTATACGGTAAACCGTTAATTCAAATCCGCTATCGTAGCGAAAACGGGAACCAAAATACTGATAAATCACTTGTGGAGGCTCCGTCAGGGATTCACAAAAGTTTCTCAAAGCCACATCAACTCCCTGTTGCATCAGAATTTCGGGCATCATATTGTGAGCCACATTGCGCAGCTCTTTAACGCTTTGGTCAATCAGATTGATGGCTTTTTCAAATTTATTGACGTCCTCGTCATCAAGGGTATGTTTTCCGCTCATGTTGTTTAAAGTTAATTTTACACCTGAAAGCATCCCGCCCAGTCCATCGTGCAGATCGCGGGCAATACGCCCCCGCTCGCTCTCTTCGCCCCTAAGCAGGCTTTGCATTGAAACAATTTCTTTCTCTTTTTCCAATTCCCCGATCTTTTGTTGATGAATGGTGAGCTGCTGACGGGAAATTTTTCGTTTGTGCCGGTTTATTATCACAACCAGTACAAGGGTTATAAGTAAAGCAAGCAAAATTATTGTAGCCAGAAGAATAATAAAATTGCGTCTTTGCAACTGTGCCTGCTGCCGGAGTATGTCCGATTCACGTTTTTCAGCATCGTAGCGTGCATTCAGGAAGTTTAGCTGTTGTTGCTCGGATGCTGACATCACCTTATGGTTAAAATCAATGTAAAGGTTCAGATATTCCAAAGCCTTCACCGCATTTCCTCTCTCGCTCTCCAAAAAAGACAGTACATCATATATGTTTCGTTGTAATACAATTGACTGCAGGTTTTTTGCCTCCCGTAAAGCGCTGAGCAAAGTATCTGCGGCAACATCATAATGCTTTAAATAGTACAATATCAACCCGGTTTTATACCGGGTATCGCAAATATCATAGGCGTTATAACTTTTCAATGCCCAGGCGTGAGCTAATTTTATGTTTTCCAAAGCCTGTGCATACTTTTCATTGAGCGAATAGTTAAAGGCGAGGTTATAATAAGCATCACTTATCAGCTTAAGGTTTCTGCCTGTTTTAGCCATTTCAATGGTTTGATTGAATATAAGTATGGCACTATCACTTTTTCCTATGGATGACAAATAGTTTCCCAGGGCGATGAAACAGATTTGCTGTATACGGCTGTCCGCAGACTTTAAAGATTGAGTGTAGGCTTCCCGACAGAAATTGGCAGACTTTGCAGAGTCTCCCAGAACAAGATAAAGGCCGCCTAACCTGTTGGCAGCTTCGGCTGCTCCTGCTGACTGTTCATTTGTACGAAAGTATTGATAGGCGCCAAGACTTAACTTTACCGCTATATCATATTCTCCATAACGGTAAAAAAGCAGGGAGCGGCTAAAGTCGATTTGTGCTGTGAGTTCGTTTTTTTTCTGATTATCCAGGCTGCCTGCCATTAAATAAGCGGAATCATAATACTTAATCGCCAGCTTGAAATTTCCTTTCTCCACATAATAGTTTGCGGCCACCCTATAGGTATGAGCAGCTTCCACCGATGGCTTTTTCCTATTGAGCTGACCCAGCATCTTATTTATACATTTTCCGGCCTGCAGGGTGTCGCCTTCACGCAAATAATTCATGCAGCGATCAGCCTGAGAAATTTCCGCGAATGAAGGCAAGGGCGAAGTAAACGCCAAAAATCCACCAACGCATAATATCAGCAAAACCCGCATGATTCCCTATTAAGTTGAACAATACAAAAATAATCAAAGGTTTGCTGAATTATATCCTCTTTTTCGTGGATAATTTGTCCTTGACGGGTAAATACGCACTCAACCACCTTATTGATGTTGCATTTACAGCATACCAGCGGTTTTTGATGGGTTAAGGACAGCGGTATTCAAAAAAAAACAGCCGCCAGGTTGCCCTGTGGCTGCTTTTTTTAATGCCAATGCACTATTAAAAACCGGGAAGCTTATACCTTCAGCTGGTTTTTGCGTTAATCATTTATGAAAATGCCATTTCAGGCACTTCGCCTTTAACCACCAGCCTGCCTTCGGTGGCAGCCTTAATTTCCTCCACACTTACTCCGGGAGCTCTTTCGAGCAACACAAATCCCTCGTCGGTAATTTCAATTACGGCCAGATCGGTGACTATTTTCTTAACACACTTCACTCCGGTGAGGGGCAGGGTACATTCCTTCAACAGCTTTGACTGTCCGTCCTTGCTGGTATGTTGCATAGCCACGATGATATTTTTTGCAGAAGCCACCAGATCCATGGCTCCTCCCATTCCTTTAACCATTTTGCCGGGTATTTTCCAACTGGCGATGTCGCCCTGATCGGTTACTTCGAAAGCACCCAATACGGTAAGGTCAACATGCCCGCCCCGTATCATGCCAAAGCTTGCCGCTGAGTCGAAAAATGAACCTCCGGGTAAAATGGTGACCGTTTGTTTGCCGGCGTTGATTAAGTCGGCATCTGCTTTGCCCTTTTCGGGAAATTGCCCCATGCCCAACATACCGTTTTCCGATTGAAGGATGACTTCTATGCCTTCAGGCACATAATTGGCCACTAAAGTCGGGATGCCAATGCCCAGATTAACATAATACCCGTCTTCGAGTTCCTGCGCAATGCGTTGCGCTATTTGTTCTTTTGATAAAGCCATGATGATGAATCTTTAATGTTTTTGTTGAATAGGGAGCATTTAATAAAGTATTACTGCATTTCATTAAACGCGTCCGGGCTGTCTTCGGGAAACTTACCGTTTACCGGTAATTTATACTAAAGCCAGCAATTATCTTTCCGTAATCCTTTCGATGCGTTTCTCGTAATTGGTTGATTTAAAAATACGCTGAACAAAAATACCGGGAGTATGTATTTGCATTGGGTCCAGTTCGCCGGCTTCAACCAATTCTTCCACTTCTGCTATGGTAATTTTACCGGCGGTGGCCATAGGTTGATTGAAATTATTGGCAGTATAACGATAAATTAAATTGCCGTGCGTATCACCTTTCCAGGCTTTCACTATGGCGTAATCGGCGGTAAGGGCATTTTCAAGCAAATGGGGTTTGCCATTAAATTCACGTACCTCTTTGCCTTCAGCTACTTCGGTACCATAGCCTGCCGGCACAAAAAATGCAGGAATACCTGCGCCGCCAGCCAGGCAACGCTCTGCCAGAGTACCCTGAGGAATGAGTTCTACTTCAAGTTCTCCATTAAGCAACTGACGTTCAAATTCAGCATTTTCGCCAACATAGCTTGAAATCATTTTTTTTATCTGATGTTTTTTCAGCAACAGGCCCAGGCCAAAATCATCCACACCGGCATTGTTTGAAATACAGGTGAGATCTTTTACGCCACTTTCCACCAAAGCGGAAATACAGTTTTCGGGAATACCACTCAGGCCAAATCCGCCAACCATCAATGTCATACCATCTTCGATGCCTTTAATGGCTTCGCGGGCATCTTTAACTACTTTGTTCATATTAAGAAGAGTTTATATTTCGGTAAAGTATACAGGATTTGAAGCATCAAAATTAGTGAATTATTTCACAATGCCAAAGTGAATTCAAAAAGAGGCCAATAAATTGCTGATTATCTGATTAATAAGGAATACGGGCTGCCTCAATAAGCTTATCGTAAGCCAGCCGGTGCGGTATATTCTGATGTTCAAAGTAGTTGATCAGATTTAAGGTGTTGAGGTTGCCCACCAACTCATATCCCGACATTGGACACCCGCCTATGCCATTAAGTACACCATCAAAGGAGCGGCAACCTGCCTTATACGCTGCATCTATTTTTCCGTACCATTCGTTGGGGCGGGTGTGCAGGTGCAAACCCGGGTTCAGTCCGGGAAACTGATGAATGATATAATTCATGGTTTCGGCCAGCGTATCGGCTGAGCTCTGCCCAATGGTATCGGCAAGAGTGATGGAGTGTATGCCTTTTTCAATCAGCAGATTAATCTTTTGCGCAAGCAGCTCTTTGTCGTGCCTGTCTCCGTAAGGATTGCCGAAAGCGAGACTCATAAAGATCCTCAGCGACTTCCCTTCCCGCTGGCAAATGTCAATTAAGATCCCGATGATTTCAATCGCTTTTTCATCATTTGCATTGATGTTTTTCTGTAGAAACGTTGTGGATGTAGAATAAGGAAACCCAAGAATATCAACCTTTTCCTGCCTTGCTGCTTCCTCCCCACCCCTCTCGTTTCCAACAATAGCCATTAATTGGGTTTCACTTCCCGATTTATCAACCAGCTCAAGCACCTTTTGTTGTTCAGCCATCTGTGGGATGGCTTTTGGTGATACAAAGCTTCCAAAGTCAATAACATCAAAACCCACTTTTAACAGGGCGTTGATGTATTCGGCCCGCTTTTCGGCAGGTATCACGTAAGGAAGACCCTGCTGGGCGTCGCGGGGCGACTCGGTTAGACGGATAGGGTGCATATTATTCATAAACAAAGACTTTAGTATTCGTAATATCCTGATTGAAGGCAACTCATCCTGCTATGCTTTTTCGTTCACTGGATTATAGCAACCTTAACTTTCACTCATACAGCCTTTCACAGCCATTACAAATCCTATTTTTCCAACAGCATCCCACAATTTCAATTGAGCAGGTATGGGATGCTGCTTAACATCCGATGTGTCTGCAAATGACCAGGC
>JAQVEI010000089.1 GCA_028697695.1 Lentimicrobiaceae bacterium | reverse complement strand
TTATCAACAAGTAGTCTACCTTCAGGCTAAGGTTGTAACGCGCGGCCTGAAACATGGTATCTGCTGTGAGTTCCACGCTTGAAGCCTTGCATTCCACAATCATTCGGGGTTGTCCCAAACTGTTGTAAACCACCAGATCGAATCGCTGCATCATCCCATTCACTTTAAGACCACTTTCAACAGACATTAAAGTGTATGGAACTTTCTTAACTACAGCAAGATAGTTGATAAGGTGTTGTCTGACCCACTCTTCAGGCGTTAGTTTCACATAGCGCTTCCGGACAGGGTCAAATATATACGTTTTATTGTTTTCTTCTACACGGGTGATATATTGAAATCCCGGAAAATTAAGTTGTTGCATTGATTGTATTCTTAGCAGCACTGCAGTTATATATTCAGGAAAAAAGATATATATGCCGTCACCGGATGGCGAATATACAACTTCTAATTGTAGGAATCCATTGAAATTAATAAAGTCAGCATTAAATGTTTTACATTTGCACCACAGCAAGTGGAATGAAACTATGAAGACAAAACAGGACATCACAGAGAACTGGTTACCCAGATATACAGGCACCCCTTTAAATGAATTCGGGGAATATATACTTCTTACCAATTTTAGCCATTACCTTGACCTATTTGCCTTATGGAATAAGGTTGATATAAAGGGATTAAATCGTCCCATGCCCAGTGCCACTGCAGGCGATATTACCATTATTAATTTCGGTATGGGTAGTGCCAACGCGGCTACCATCATGGATTTGCTTGGATGCATAAAGCCCCAGGCAGTATTGTTTTTGGGCAAGTGTGGCGGTTTAAAACGTAAAGCAGAGCTGGGTGATTTAATACTGCCGATTGCAGCCATTCGGGGTGAAGGAACCTCCGACGATTATTTCCCGGAAGAGGTACCGGCATTGCCTGCTTTTAGCCTGCAGAAAGCCATCTCAACCACCATACGCGATTTTGGCCGGGATTATTGGACAGGAACCGTTTACACCACCAACCGCAGGGTATGGGAACATGATGAAATTTTTAAGGATTATTTACGCTCCATACGCGCTATGGCTATTGACATGGAAACCGCCACCATATTCAGTGTAGGTTTCTTTAATGAAATACCAACCGGCGCATTGTTGTTGGTTTCTGACCAACCCATGATCTCCTCGGGCATAAAAACAGAAGAAAGCGATAAACAAGTGACTGAAGACTTCGTTGAAATGCATCTTCATATAGGGATAGAATCACTTAAACAGCTAATAAACAAAGGACTTACAGTGAAACACCTGAGGTTCTGACCTCCGAATTACGTTTATATGAGCCAGACCTATCAGCAAATAGTACAAGATATAAAAAACAGGATTTTTTATCCGGTTTACCTGCTCAGCGGTGAGGAGGCTTACTATATCGACCAGCTTATTGACCTGATAGAAACCAGCGTACTTACTGAAAACGAAAAGGAGTTCAATCAAAATGTGCTTTATGGCCGGGATGTTGACGCCCGTACCATTATGGAATATGCCAAAAGATACCCCATGATGGCCAGTCATCAGGTGCTTATTGTTAAGGAAGCCCAGGAGATCAGGGACCTGGAGAACCTAAAGAAATACCTTGAGCAACCCTTAAAAACTACCCTCCTGGTTATAGGTTACAAGTATAAAAAATACGACAAGCGAACCAGCCTGGCCAAATTAGTGGATGAGAAAGGGGTATTTTATGTTTCAGATAAATTATATGAAGACAAGATACCGGCCTGGTTATCCGGGCGGGTAAAAGAGCTGGGCTACACCATTACCACCAAAGCCTGCAACATGATGGCAAGTGCACTGGGTAACAATCTTCAAAAGATTGACAGTGAACTTCATAAGTTATTCATAAATACAGTTCCCGGAAGTGAAATTACAGAAGCGCAGGTTGAGAAATTTATTGGCATCAGCAAAGATTATAATGTTTTTGAGCTTCAGGATGCACTGGTAACGGGAGATGCATTAAAAGCCAACCGCATTATAAATTACTTCAGCAACAATCCACGCGACAATTCTCTGGTAAAGAATTTACCAATTTTGTTTTCTTTCTTTTCTCGTTTGATGCTGTTTCACTCGGTAGCCAATCGGCCACAAGGTGAAATTATTGGTGTAATGGGCATCAAGCCGGGGCTTATCTACAAATACAGACAGGCGGCTTCCACTTATCCACCCGCAAGGTTGGCCCGTGTTTTAGAATTATTCAATGAATACGATTTGAAAAACAAAGGTATTGGTGCAGCATCAATCGCTGAAAGTGAACTCCTGAAAGAGCTCACTTACCGCATATTGCATAGTTAAAACAGCTACGCTGAAACTTTTAACTAAAAAGTTTTTCGATGAGCGGCTGATATTTTTTCATGATAAATCTACGCTTCAGTTTGAGGGTTGGGGTAAGTTCGCCTCCGGCAATGGACCATTCATTGCTGATAAACTCTACTTTTTTGACTTTCTCCGTATTGCCGAAATCTTTATTAAATTCATCAATGATTCTCATCAACCGCTTTTTAATCCGTGGATTTTGAAGCATTTCCCTGTCTGAAGTATATTCTACTCCTTTGATTTTACACCAGGAGCGCAGGTGATTAAAATCGGGCACAACGATTGCTGCAGCAAATTTTTGGTTTTCACCGACCACGATAAGGTTATCAATAAAAGGTGACTCTTTTATTTTGTTTTCTATGGCTTCGGGCGCAATATATTTACCCAGGGAAGTTTTAAAGATCTCTTTTTTGCGACCCGTAATCCTAAGCTGACCTTCGGGTTCCAGATTTCCAATGTCACCCGTATGCAGCCATCCCTGCTCATCAATGACTTCTGCAGTAAGTTCCGGGTTCTTGTAATATCCCAACATGATATTGGGGCCTCTGGCCAATATTTCGCCATCGGGAGCAATTTTTACTTCCACTCCTCTGAGAACCGGCCCTACGGTACCAATTTTAATACCGTTGGCATCCATGCTGGTTACCGCAATTACCGGCGAACTTTCGGTAAGGCCATAGCCTTCGAACACCGGCAAACCGGCGGCCCTGAATGTACGAACCAATCGGGGTTGGATAGCTGCACCGCCCGAAACAATAATTTTAAAATTACCACCCAATGCCTGCCGCCATTTACTATATATTAATTTGTCTGCGATGCGGTGTTTAAACATATACCAGCCCGAATTATTGCCCTGAACATCAAAGTTAAGGGCAAGTTCAACAGCCCAAAAGAACAGCATGCGTTTAATTCCTTTTAATTTTCTGCCTGCAGTGATGATACGGTCATAAATCTTTTCGAGCAGGCGGGGTACGCAGCACATCATATCCGGGCTTATTTCCTGAATATTGTCGGTTATGGTGGCCAGACTTTCAGCATAATAAATTGAGATACCCAAATATTGGTACAGGTAATTAAGGGTACGCTCGTAAATATGGCACAATGGCAAAAAACTGAGCGCCAGGGCTTCTTCACCAAAATTGGGAATATAGGATAAGGCCTTAACATTTGAAAGAATATTGTCGTGCGACAGCATTACCCCTTTAGGATTTCCGCTCGTGCCGGAAGTGTAAATAATGGTTGCCAGATCGTGCTTTTGGATGGCCGCCATTCTGGCTTCCATCTCTTCAGGGTGAGGATGCCGGGCGCCTGACTGCCGCAATTGCTCCAGGTCTCTCATGCCTTCACGCGGTTTTATCGAAAACACCTCACATACCGATTCACAGCTTTCGGTTGATTCCAATACACGTTTGGAAAGTTCTTCACCTGCAACAAATATGAGTCTGATGCCGGAATGCTTGAAAATATATTGATAATCTGCTTTGCTTATCGTTGGGTATACCGGCACATGAATAGCTCCTGCCTTCATAATGGCCATATCTAAAAAGTTCCATTCCGGCCGGTTATTCATCACCGTGGCAATTTTGTCACCAGGTTCTATTCCCATTTGAATTAAGCCATAGCACAACTCTTTGCTATAACGTACGTACTGTTCCAGACTGTATTTTATCCATACCCCATCCTCTTTTCCGGCAATTACATCGTCTTTGGGCTTAAATTGCTTAGCATAATTAGACAACAGATCGAAAATCCTGGTAACTTCGCTCATAACTTTGCGGGTTGGTTTAAAAATTTATTTTTCGCTTTCGCGGTGAATCATGCTTCCCGATGCCTGGGCTGTAGGCATTATCAATAGATCGTTGATGTTAACATGAGGAGGCAACGAAGCCGCAAAATAAACCACATTGGCTATATCCTCCTCGCGCAAGGGCTCAAATCCTTTGTACACGGATTTAGCCCTGTCCGTATCGCCCGAAAATCTAACTTCCGAAAATTCGGTCTCAACCGCGCCAGGCGCTATTTGTGTTACCTTAATGCCAAATGGCAGCAACTCCATGCGCATTGATTTGGTGAGACTGTCGATGGCTGCTTTGGTGGCGCAGTATACGTTACCATTGGCATAGGCTTCACGTCCGGCTATGGAACCAATATTAATAATGTGGCCTCTTTTTCGCTCTATCATGCCTGGCAACAGCGCTTTACTCATATATAACACCCCTTTGATGTTGGTGTCAATCATGGTATCCCAATGCGCAGGGTCGCCTTCATGTAATGGAGAAAGCCCCAATGCCAGACCGGCATTGTTGATCAATATGTCAGGCCGGCTGAAATGTTCGGGAAGTTTAGTAATGGCGGATGCTACATCAGCCTGCTGACGAACATCAAGCGGTAAAGAAAAAGCAGCAATCCCGAACTTATCCTCCAATTCTGCTGCCAGAGCAGTGAGACGCTCAACGCGGCGCCCTGACAGAATGATATCATACTTTTCCGAAGCAAACCGATAAGCACAGGCCCGCCCAATGCCACTTGTGGCACCGGTAATAAAAACAACTTTATTCATGATAAATTATATTCAGTAAATCCTTTGATAGTGGTTGAATTGATGGTTAAAGATTTATTCCCGTGTGAAACCGATGGGTAAAAATAACCAATTTCGTTTACAATGCAATGCGGTTTATTTTTTTCAATTAAATTTTTATCTTTTTTAAAAAGATTTTATTTTCTGCCAATTGTATCAGTATGCGGCCAGAAATGGACAGGTGTTATCCATAATCACTCAAGTATTTAAAGCAGTTAGAGGTATATAATTATAAAGAAAAAGAAGCCTTATAGCCATTGCTGCAGAAAGGACGCCAAGAAACCTGAAAGCCTAAGCAAAACTTATTCTCAAAAAAACTACCTTTGCAAGGGACAAATCACCGGAACTTTGATTCACAGTTTATTCTGATGCTGATAGCAAGGCTATTCCATTAAAGAATATTATATGGTTACGCGTTGTAAAATGTTTCGGATGATGGAAATTTCGTAATTCAAATTAACTTACGACATGCGTACTTTTTTCATATTATTGGCATTATGTATTTTCATCCTTGTGAGCTACGGTCAGGTGCCAACCTCCGAAAGGGTTCCGGGTGAACTTATTGTGCAACTCTCACCTAAAAGTACTACTCAGGATCTCAACCGGCTTATGGATGAGTTTTCCGGTTTTGACTTACAGTTGAAACAAATCTTATCTAAAGACATGCACATCTGGCATTTGCATTTTAATGAAATGCCGGGTGCAGCAGAAAAGCTTCTTGCGAACTTACGCGTCCATCCTGCTGTTGAAGTTGCCCAATACAATCATCTGGTCACCAACCGGGAGGTAATTCCCGACGATCCCGGATTTTCAGTATTGTGGGGTTTAAAGAATACTGGACAAATGAATGGCACTACTGGCGCTGACATTGCAGCCACTTTTGCCTGGGATATTACTACCTCGGGCTACACCGTTGCAGGAGATACCATTGTAATAGCCATGATTGACGGAGGCATTGACTTATCGCACCCGGATTTACGCCTTTGGAAAAACAGCCATGAGATACCCAACAATAATATTGATGACGATGGCAATGGTTATATTGACGATTACCACGGATGGAATGCTTACATGAATAATGGCTATTTGCAACAAAATGATCACGGCACCCATGTTGCGGGTATTGCTACCGCTAAGGGGAACAACAGCATTGGAACCACCGGGGTAGCCTTTAATACTCACCTGATGCCGGTCGCCGGCTCGGGTAGCAACGAGAGCGTAGTGGTAATTTCTTATGATTATATTTATTCTCAACGCAAATTATACAACAGTACCAACGGAGAAAAAGGAGCGTTTGTGGTTTCCACCAATTCATCATTTGGCATTGATGGTGCTGACCCGGCAAATTATCCTGTATGGAGCTCTATGTATGATTCCCTTGGTTCAGTGGGCATATTAAATGTGGCTTCCACAGCTAACCGGGGATGGGATATAGATATTAACGGAGACGTGCCCACCAGCATGACAAACGAATCGCTTGTATCGGTCACCAATACCACCAACAAAGATGAGTTGTATACTTCTGCAGGATGGGGTTTGCAGAGCATCGACCTCGCGGCGCCGGGTACAAGTATATATTCCACCCGACAAGGTGGACAATATGGTTATAAATCAGGCACTTCTATGTCATCTCCGCATGTAAGCGGTGCCATTGCCCTTATGTATGCTGCCGCCGATGAAGCCACCATAAATCTTTATAAAAGTGATCCGGTTTTAGTAGCCTCAAGATTTAAACGTTACCTGATAGCTTCAGTGGACACCTTGCCTTCCTTGCTGGGACGCACCGTTAGCGGAGGCAGGCTTAACCTTCACAAATTGCTACAAATGGTACAGAACCCTCCGGGAGTAGCTGTTTCGCCCGCTTCCATTAGTTTGGCAATTGCCCCTGACAATACCAGTGTAACGACCCTTGAAATGAACTGTTCAGGAAGCACAGCAAACTCATTTATCATAGCCGTGCCGGATACAGCCAACTGGCTCACACTTTCAGCCTATGATGGCATACTTACACCCGGCCTACCTGCTTTTATTGATGTGACCATAAATGCTAACGGACTGCCGGAAGGCTCTTATATTTCCTCTTTGACCATAACCGATGCATTTTTAAATACCGTAATTGTACCGGTTGAAATAAAAGTAGCCGTTGGTGTTATTGCACCTGCGTATTTTGTGGCCAACCCCGGGCTATCTGTATGGCCTGTTCCGGTAACCGAAACTTCTTTGGTCGGCTTCAGTCTTGCCCGGGCAGGCGAAGTAAACCTCTCTGTTTTCAGCCTGAATGGGCAAAAGTCCTCTGAAATTTTCAGCGGTACTCTTGCCCCCGGTCGTCATGAAATACCCTGGAAGAATGTCAGGACAAAAGGACTGTACGTGTTGCGGCTTCAGACCAATGAGGGTGTATTTACACAAAAAATCACGGTTTTATAATTTATGGCCATATGCCATGCTTAATTAGTTAATTTTGTGCGCTTAAGGAGCCTGTTTAACGGCCCTTTATGCTTACGACATCATCATACCATTAATTTAAATTTAATGAGAGCATCTTTACTCCGATACTGTTTAACCATCCTTCTCGTGTTAAGCGTATTACCATTTTATGCCCAGCAAACCGATAGCGGGCAGCCCCGGCTCACGCATCACCTCTCACCTGCCGAGGCCAAACTCCGCCACCTGATAGGCCGTAATTTTGTAGAAACCGATCCACCGCCGGGTAATGTATTTAGTTTGGGCGAATTTGAAAGAAATACCGGGGTACTGATAGCCTATCCGGGACATTTTGGAATTCCTACAACGCTTATTCGCGAAATGGCGCGGGATGCAATAGTTACCACCCTGGTGGCGGGCATTACACAGGAGAATGCAGTACGCAATATCTTTACATCAGCGGGCGTAAACCTGGACAACTGCCAGTTTATATATGCACCCACCAACTCATACTGGACGCGGGATTATGGCCCCTGGTACATTGCCTATGGGAACAACCAAATAGGTTTAATAGACTTTCCCTATAACCGAAACCGCCCACAGGACGATGAAATTCCTATTGTATTGGCCAACGCTCTTGGTATGGAGTATTTTGGGATGAATATAATTCAAACCGGCGGCAACTACATGACTACCGGTATGAATGCTGCGGCTTCCACAACACTGGTTTGGGAAGAAAATCCCAGTCAAACTCAGGCTCAGCTAAATCAAAAGATGCAGGATTATTTAGGCATTAGCGAGTATCTTGTAGTGGAGGATCCCAACAACACCTACATTGATCATATCGATTGCTGGTCAAAATATC
>JAQVEI010000088.1 GCA_028697695.1 Lentimicrobiaceae bacterium | reverse complement strand
GGCTAAACCACATTTTATGAATTCCGCGTGAAAATAATTGTGAAGTTTAGTTAAGCAGCTTTATTTTAAATTGTATTTTTGCGCCATGGGATGTTAGCTCAGTTGGTTCAGAGCATCGCCTTGACAGGGCGGGGGTCACTGGTTCGAGTCCAGTACATCCCACCAATATGCTTCTATCTGGCATACTTCTTTTTACTTCTGCTCAAGCAATATCAGCGCAAAAATACTTCTTATAAACCTTCCGTCCGGCTGCTTTAGCTATTAATTTTACTTATACACTTATAAGGGCCACGAAGCGGCCAAACCATCGTGCTAAAAGAAGAATTTACCTGGTTATTCAAAGTTTGATTAAATTTGTTGGCACTTAAACGCCGGTTATGAAACACATTGTGAATACCCTGATGGTGACCCTGATTTTATTGGTCGGTTTTTCTGCTGCATGCAGGGCACAAACAAGCGACACGCTCCGCTCTTTCAGAATAATGTTTTACAATGTTGAGAATCTGTTTGATCCTTTTCATGACAGCCTGAAGCAGGATCAAGAATTTACGCCCCGGGGTATGCGGGCCTGGACCTGGAAGAAGTTCGAGAAGAAATTACAGCAGACCTCCAAAGTGATTATCAGCGCGGGTAGTTGGCGACCACCTGAAATTGTAGCGTTCTGCGAAGTGGAGAACAGGTTTTGCCTGATTCAACTTTTAAAGCGTACTCCTCTTGAACGATTTGGCTACCGCATTGTTCACGAAGAATCTCCGGATGCCCGGGGCATTGATGTAGCAGCCATTTATAGAAGCGACAGATTTAAGCATCTTTACCACGAAGCTATACCGGTTTTTTATTCGGGTGATACCATTTCCACCACCCGCTACATATTGTACATTAAAGGATTAGTAAGCCCTACCGACACACTCCACCTTTTTGTAAACCACTGGCCATCAAAATACGGTGGAGCTACAGCCACCATCCCCCGGAGGCGGGATGCCGCACTTACATTAAGGGCCAAAATAGATTCACTCGCCCTGATGCAGCCGGAGGCACGGATTGTTATAACCGGCGATTTTAATGATACACCAGTGGACGAAAGCGTGTATGTTCATCTTAATGCAAAATCCAATAGAGACTCTACCGGATTTTACCTGTGTAATCTGATGATGCCTTTCGTTGGAAAGTGGGATACAGGTACACATAAATTCCGGGAAGAATGGAGCGTACTTGATCAATTTATCGTTTCATCTCCCCTGCTTCAAAGCAAATCGGGTTTACGTTTATCAGCAAAAGGAGCTGAAATACTCAGACTACCGTTTCTGCTGGAGGAGGATACAGTACACAACGGCACCAAACCTTTCCGGACTTATAATGGGATGACCTACCAGGGAGGCTTCAGCGACCATTTACCTATTATGCTGAATCTCGAATACTGAAATACAATAGTCAGTTTGTGTTAGTGAGTAAGATTAAATACCCAGGCCCCTTTTTCATGTATGTTATAACAGTTGATGTTCAGCTTATGAAAATCTTCCGACCATTGCAATGCCCTGCGATATGAATTTGAAGCATCAATGATGAATTCAGCCTCCGGAAAATACGTGGCCAGTTCGGCAGCTTTATATCTGACATTGGAAGTTAGAATCACATAATTCACTTTTATCTGCTTGCCCCGTTCCGGAAGCCGGTGACCGGAGGAAACAATGGCAAAGCGCTTGTTATGAAACAATGCCAGCCCACGATCGAGGTAAAGCATATCATGACTGGTGAGTGCCGAATCCAGCCTAACGGCTGTGGTGGATCTTAACCCTGCTTTTATGCGAAAATTTTGCAACGAGTAATCGAGCTTTTGAGGGAATACAGTGAGTACACTATCTGTTAACAACAGGTGTTTCTTACCATGAATAAAACTTATGGCTGAGTTGCGATGGATATGATGCACCACTACCATATGCTGTGTAGCCCGGTGAACAGATATCCTGGTGTAATCTATTGCAATCAACAGCAACACAATCATTATCACCGGTCTCCAGGCTTTTCGTCTGCTCACCCACCATCCCAATAACGCAATTATCAATATGTAAAGAAGCAAGGTGCCTGGCAGGCTGAGATACAAATCGCGGCTAACTGCCCCTGGAAGCTGTTCAATAAACGCCACACTCTTGCTAAGAAACTTTATCTCCCATACCAATATCAGGGCAGCAAATTTACCTATTAAAGGAATAAAGGATAGAAATATAAAAACCACTCCGGTATACAGCAATAAACCTGCGAGTGGAATTACCAGCAGGTTTGTTAGCAGGAAATAATTGGGAAACTGGTGGAAGTACATAATGGATACAGGTGCAGTTGCCAGTTGCGCTGCCAGCGATACCAGCAAGATATCCCAGATATATGAAGGCAACTTACCCACAGGAGAATATAACCGTTTGAATTGTGGTTGAAAAACCACTATACCCAGCACTGCCGCATACGACAATTGAAATCCGACTTCCCACAGCATAGCTGGATTTAAAAGCAATAAAATAAATGCAGAGGCACTTAGCGTATTAAAAATATGGGATTGCCGGTTTAAGGAGCCGCCAATGGTCACCAAAGTGAACATTAAGGCAGCGCGCATTACCGAGGGAGCCAAACCGGTAATGAGCGCATACAACCATATTGCCGCAATGATAAAAACTGGCCTCAGGAAAGTAGGGAATTTAGGCCTGCGCAAGAAGAAAAACAGCTTATCCGCTATCAAAAAGATGATACCCACGTGTAAACCCGAAACACAAAGTATGTGCATAGCACCTGCCCCCGAAAACTGCCGGCGTTGCTCGGGATCAAGCATATCGTCATAACCTATTAACAGTGCTGAGGCTATGGCAAATTCTTTACCTGAAATGTCATATCTTTTAAAGATACTCATAAAGCGATTGCGGACATCGTAGGCAAACTTTTGAAGCATATTGCCATTATTCTTCCCGGTAACCAACAGCCGCCCGGCAGGAATAAAAACCTGGTGGAATACATTTTTATTGGCCAGATATCGTGCATAATTAAATTCATCCGGATTGGACGGTTCTTTAATGCGTGAAAGTGGCTCTGAAAAAACAACCCGATCGCCATAATCTACCGGAACCAGCGAATCATGAGGAACATAAACCATCAGTTTACCTGCAGTTTTATAAAATTTTTCCGATACAAAACCCCGATCAATTTTTAAAGTAAACCGAATTGAATTGGCACGCAATGCTGGCTGATCGATGACAACTCCTGACCAAACAACCCCTTCTTCGGGACTAAAATGGCTGAAATGGTGAGCATGATCCAACTCACAGGACAATGTCATCCTTAACCACCCAAACAATAACAGTATTATGTTAAGCAACAACCCAAATATCCACCGCCGGGAATAATTAATATATCTTTTGCCGGTTAGATGTATTAAAGCGGCAAACAGAAACAGAACTATACCAACAATAAGCAGTAACAGCGGTTCAGGACTCAGCCACCGCGCGATAAGAATGCCTGCCATGAATGGCAGAAGCAATCTTACAAAAGGATATTTGGGCCATACCCTCATGAGCAACCATTAAAAACAGCATGGTAATTTACGAAGCTAAATTTAAGGAAAAAATCTGCATGAAAGGTAAAAACCGGTTATCTTATTTCAAATTGTCTGGAATCGTTAAGCATGTAGATTAATTCATCTCTTTTTATATTGGGTTGCTTTACCAATGGACAACAAAACGCCCAACATGCCGGGATGGTTAATATTCGGCCAGGTACTTACTGAAAAAGACCAGAAGATTTTTACGTTACTTTTGATGCTCACAATACTGTTTCAGCATGTCTGCAGCCGCAGGATGTTCGAGTTGCATGGCTTTCAGCCAGTCGGCACATGCTTTGTCAACTTCATTTAAACGCTGATATGAAAAGGCGCGGTTGTAATAAATATCACCATTGTCTGGCTTGGATGCCAGCGCTTTAGTGTAATCCTGAATCGCTTCCCGATATTTCTGAAGCATAAATCTTACATTTCCCCTGTTTATAAGTGCTTCATTATAATCGGATTGCAATCTTAAAGCTTCATTAAAATCATTTTCAGCCGCTTCAAACTGATTCAAAGCCGCCAAAGAAGTGGCTTTATTGTAATAGGCCAGAGCAAAGTCAGGTTTTTTTTCAATAGCCTGATTATAAAAATCAATTGCCTGAGGATGGTCGCCCATGGAAGCCAGCATTACGCCCTTATAGTTAATGGCATCAGCAAAAGTAGGCTGCAACTTAATGGTTTTCTCAAAATCAGCCAGGGCTGCTTTATATTTTTTCTGGTTTGCATACATCTCACCCCGGTAATAATAATATGCAGGCACATCATTTCTCAGCTCCATTGCTTTGCTAAAATCGGATTCGGCACCGGCATAATCCTTCATATCGGCTTTGGCCTTTGCGCGGTAAAACCATGTATCAGCATGTTTGGGTTCTCTTTTTAATGATTCATTAAAAGCCTGTACAGCTTCTTTATATTGACCCATGGAAGCAAAGTGTATGCCTTCCTGACGCATGGGAGCTCCTTCGCCCTGGGGCACCTGATTCTTGGAAGTAACGGGATTAATTTCCAGAACCGCCTCTGGAAAGCCAGGCTGTTCAGAAGCAGGCATCCGAACCGAATCAGTTGACTTGTTGATAGTTATGTTCTGTTGTTCCAGGAATGAGGCCGAATCGGCTGCGCGGTTATCCGCTTTATTGTCGCCCGAATTACAAGCAAAAAGTATCAGTGAAATTAAAAAAAAGAGAACAGTTACTACAGGTTTATTCATTTTAGTAAGCGTTGTGTTTGTGATTATTTTTTTCATTGAGAAAGCCAACAATAATCTCCGCTGCCTTGTCGGATGCCCCTTCGCCTCCCAATTTTTTGCGAAGTAAAGCAAAATCATTCAGCATGGCTGCACGTTTTTCTTTATTATTCAGCAATATTTGAAGTTCTGACTTAAGATTTTGTGGAGTTAATTCATGTTGAATCAACTCCTTAACTACCGGTTTTTCCATCACCAGATTCACCAGCGAGATGTATTTGGTTCGTATTACACGTTTTGCGATTTGATAAGAGAGGGTCCCGCCTTTATAGCAAACCACTTCGGGTGTGCCAATGAGGGCTGTTTCCAATGTGGCTGTTCCGGAGGTTACCAGTGCAGCCTCAGATGCAGCCAAAAGCTGGTAGGTTTGATTCATAAGCAAATTTACCGGCCGGTTGGATGCGAGCGCACGATAAAAATCTTCACCTATCGCATTTAAGCCGGCAATAACGAAATTAACTTCCGGCATTAGCTGCGCCACTTCCAGCATGATGGGCAAAACAAGTGATATTTCCTGCTTGCGGCTGCCAGGCAATAAGGCAACTGTGGGCTTGTCAGCAGGAAAGTGGTTGGTTACTTCGGGAATATTCAAGAGCTCATCCAATAAAGGATGGCCGACAAATTCAACATCAACCTTATGTTGTTTATAAAATGCCTGCTCGAAAGGAAGAATGACCAGCATTTTATCGACTGATTTTCTGATCTTATGCACCCGCGACTGATTCCATGCCCATATTTGAGGAGATATATAATAAACAACAGGAATTCTTTTCTTGTGAAGATATTTAGCCATACGCATGTTAAAGCCCGGGTAATCTACCAGTATGGCTACTTCAGGTTTAAACTGACTTATGTCCTTTTTACAGTGTTGCAGGTTCTTTAATATGGTGGTAAGATTGAGCACAACTTCAACAAACCCCATGAATGCCATATCGCGGTAATGTTTTACCAGTACTCCTCCCTGCGCCTGCATTTTATCTCCGCCAAAATACCTGAAATCGGCCTGATGGTCTTTCTTTTTTATGGCTGCCATTAAATTTGATGCATGCAAATCACCCGATGCCTCTCCGGCTATAATATAATAACGCATATCGACTCAGTTCAGGGCATAAAGTACAGTAATGGTTTTCCGTCAAGCAATAAAAAATACAGGATAATGAATATCAAAATCGCTACAACGGCACCCATGCCCGAGCGTTCTGCCCGCAACACCCTGAAGTACCAGCGCATAAGCAGGATTGACGGTATGGCCGACAATAAAATGGTTTTGATAGAAATGGCATTCTGATTAAACCAGTGGGTCACAACAGGTGCTAAAAGCCACACCAATAGACCGGTGAGGGCAATAAGTGCCAATGAAAGAAAGAATCCGATAAAAAAGTTATCCTTTTTAAGCATTTCAGATCATTATTAATTCAGATTGTCGGTTTCCCAATCTTTCAACAAAGGTATGGTTTTATGGGAAGTGAGGTCGAAATGCACTGGAACCACCGACACATAGTTGTTGTGTAAAGCCCATTCGTCTGTATCTTCGCCGGTATCGTGATTTTTAAACACACCGGTGAGCCAGAAATAGCTTCTTTGCTGGGGATCACGTCGTTGGTCAAACTTTTCTTCCCAAAAAGCCATAGCTTGTCTTACGATTTTTATCCCTTTTATGGGCGAACCGTTATTTGATGGGATATTTACATTCAGGCAGGTATATTCGGGCAGGCCTTTTTCGATTACATTTTGCGTGATGGACTCTATGTAAGGTTTGCTTTTACTAAAATCGGCATTTACCGAATAATCGTCGAGTGAAAAGCCTATGGAGGGTATGTTTTCCAATGCTCCCTCCAGCACAGCAGCCATAGTTCCTGAGTAGATGACATTGATGGATGAATTTGATCCATGGTTAATGCCGGAGACTATTAAATCGGGTTTACGACCAAGAATGGCTTTTTGACCCAGCTTAACACAATCTACCGGTGTACCTGAACATGAATACTCTTCATATCCCTCTTCTTCAGCCAACTTCTCCACCCGTAAAGGTGAAATTATAGTAACGGCATGGCCCATACCAGATTGTGGCTTATCCGGAGCCACTACCAAAACATTGCCAAATCCTCGCATAATTTTAATAAGTGTACGCAAGCCATTGGCATAGATACCATCATCATTGGTTACCAGAATAAGCGGTTTGTTCTCAATAATTTTCATCGCCAGTATTTAAATCCACAGATGTATCAACAATCTCATCCACAATAGTTTTCTCAATATTGGTTACACCTGCTGTAACAATAAATTTCATTGCTTCGGCTGGTGGAATATGAAGCGGGGTTATATTTTCCACAGGAACAATGAACAGATTACCGGAGAAATTGTAAGAATGTGGCAGATAAACTGCTATTTTCCCCGTTTTAATGCCCAGGCTGGAGAGATCATGCTGGGTGATAAACCCCATTTTCTCCAAATCGGCACCTTTTCCCACTTTAACCAGCACAGGCTCAGTAAAACGCTTCTCTTTTCCTACAAAAGCCGACAAAAAATCTTTAATTGATGTATAGATAATTTTAACCAGCGGCGCCTGACTGATGAGCCTGTCAAGGTATGTAAGCAGCGGCCTGAACAAGATAGAAGAACTCAAGAAGCCTATGAGCGTAATGAACCCCAACACCACCAACAGCCCCAAACCAGGTATGCGTATCCCGATCAGGCCGGCAATAACACCGGTGAGCAGGCCATCCACAAAGTTAAACAACATCACGATGATATACACCGTGATGACAACCGGTGCGGTAAAGATGAGGCCCTGAATAAACCAGGTAAGTATTTTCTTAACAATAACTTTTCTTTCCATCAATTTTTTTCAGGCATTAAAGTTTAAGTGTATTAAACATTTGCAAAGATAGCTTTAATGATGCTAAAACTGAATAACTCTTTGCTTCTTACGTGAATAAAAAAAGTAATTAAAGAACATTTGGTACTCAGGATTTGTTGGAGGTAACCTTTATGAAAAAATAAACTACGTGAAATTTTATACGGATTCCCTATCAGTTTTCCCAAGAACATGCAGTAGGATAATTGTAAAAGAGTGACCTGTGGAAAAATGAAATGGAATAAAAACATAAGTTAATAACAGAGAAGCTGTTTTTTATTGCCTGTTTTCACTCTATTATTTTTATAAAGTGTAACTTTGCAGCACATCGGTCTACTAATATGAGTTAAACCCATATGTATCTTTTTAATCCCCGACATCAGATAATTCAAAAAGCCGGCATACTTGCTACAGCTTTTCTTTTGTTTTGGATTTATCTTGGGTCGCTGATAAACTTTCATCAGCATCATTTATGGGGCCGAACGCTGATTTCATTGGCTGTTGTCAATAAGCGAGATAAAACGAATCTGGTTTCTCAGGAAAAAACAC
>JAQVEI010000087.1 GCA_028697695.1 Lentimicrobiaceae bacterium | reverse complement strand
TGGATTGGTCAACTTCAAAAAATAGATACCCGCCGGTTTTCCCTGCATGTTAATCTCACCCTGATAGTTGGAACCATAACCCAGGTCGAGGCTGCGTCTGATAAGTACCTGCAGCTGAAGGTTGTAAACTTCCAGTATGCTAACGCCTTGTAACTCGTTGATTTTTAGGTTAAAAAGGCCGTCGGCAGATGGATTTGGATAAATTATCATCCGGGGGTCACTTTCCTGTTCCGAAAGGCCGTAGCTACAATTCTGGAAAGTGAAAAATGCGTCAATATGGGCTTCATTGCTGCATTGCGTTTCAGGATCCGTTACGGTAACCGAATAATGCTGCAAATCAAAACTAATTCCCGAGGTAAGAATGTTTATGGTTTGAGTACTGGAACCATTGCTCCATTGATATTGAGCTCCGGGGTTTCCTGCATCAATGGTAATGGTATCATACACACAAATACCAATCTCAGTATTGCTGATAACCTGTACCTTGGGATTATCAGGAATCAGATTTATTTGTGGCAGAGGATTAACGGCAACAATTACACTGCCATTGGTTGAGTTAAAGCCGTCACTGATATTTACAGTGTAGGTGGTGGTTTGAACAGGAGAAACCACAGGCTCGGCCTCTGTAGAGGTAAAGCCCGGAGGATCAGACACCCACTGATAGGTGTATTGGTTTGAGCCTCCACTGGGCAAAGCTTTAATGGTTGTTGATTCATACAGGCAGATGGCAGGTTTGGCGGCAACCGGGTTGGCCTGCAGCGGACCTCCCTCAATGTTAACGCGTGTAGTTCCTGTTGCTTTGCAACCTTTGTTATCGGTAACCTGAAGCGTAAAATCCTGGGTAGCGTAAAGGTTCTTTGTTGGAGTTGCTGCCTTGGTAGGCTCTACCAACATATCGGCCGGGCTCCATGCATAGAGATAAGGAGGTGTGCCACTGCTCACTGTTGACGACAGCATGGCTGTAGTACCATGAGCTATGGTTTGCGCTGCACCCGCATCGGGTTGAGGGCTTGGGTTAACCACAACCTGAAACTGAGCATTGATGGTGTTAAAGCCATCATTTACAGATAAATGATAGGTGGTGGTTACCACAGGATTTACAGTAACATCCTCGTTGGTAGAAGTAAATCCGGCAGGTTGAGACGTCCAGCTATAGCTGTAGTTTGATGAGCCACCTGAAACCTGAGCATTGAGAAGTGTGCTTTCACCTATACAGATGTCGGGTTTGTCCGATTGAATAATTGCAGCCAATGGTCCTCCGGTAATGTTTACCTTCATTTGGTCTGATTCTTTACATCCATTGCCTGAATCGGTGGATGTAAGTGTAAAGTCAGTGGTGGCTGCCAGTTGAACAGTTACAGGTGTCAGGATATTGGGATTGGCCACTTTGTCAGCAGGTTCCCAGCGGTATGTAAAAGCGCCTGTACCTCCGCTTGTTGTGCCATCCAATGTGGTGGTGGTACCATAGGCGATGGTTTTGTCAGGCCCCGCATTCACCACCGGCGTGGGTTTAATTACCAGGGGTGAAATTATAGAAGTACCTCCGCAACCATTGTTTCCTGTAACATTGAGCTGCACATTGAAAGTGCCGGAATTGGCATAAGTATGAACAGGGTTTTGCTGATTGGAAGTGCCACCATCGCCAAAATTCCACTCCCAGGAGGCTATTCCACCAATGGGTATGGTGGTTTCATCTGTAAAGATGGTTTGCTGACGACTGCAATCATTTTGTGTGCTGAAAGCCGGAGCAGGTCGTTGTTTAACGGTTACCGTGGATGAACCTGTAACCGTTCCGGCACAAGCGTTGTTCATTATGGAGGTAAGCGTGTAAGTGGTGGTTGTGGTGGGCTTAACCCAAAAACTATGAGGTGATTGCCAGAAGTTTACTACTACCGGCAGCCCTGATCCCGCAGCATAGGTGGCACGGAAAGGTCCTACGCCCGTGGCATTGATAGTTAATTTTGTCGAATCACCTATACAGATGCTGGTGGTTCCCGAAATAGTGGCAGTAGGAGGATTGTAAACAAACACTTCCGTACTGGTCGGATCGCTGGTTTGGTTTCCTACAGTAATAACAAGCGAATAAATACCGGCATTATTGAACTGGGCATTCGGTATCTGTGGGTTCTGCTGGTTACTCATAAAACCTGAAGGACCTGTCCACTGATAACTCGCTCCAGGGGCATTGGATGCCGAAAGCTGTATGGTTTCACCCACGCAAACCGGTGAATTGGAAGTCGCCGGAGGAGGAAGAATGGTGCAGTCTGTGGTGCCGTTACCCGCTGTCTTTTCAAAAGTAATGTTACCGGGGGCATTGGCATAATTGGTAATCAACATTATAAAATATTGTCCGGTTTGTCCATTGACGATGTGCGCATTTTCTATCCCGGCGGAGGAATAACTACAATCGTGCAGGTTGCCGGATGGATAAAAGTTGGGATTTGTGGTATTGTTCGGGCAACTGGAGCAATTGGCCGTAAGCAAAGCAGTACATGGGGTAACCGGATTTTCAAAAGGACCCCATAAGGCGAAGTCTATGTCAAGAGAACCGCCTGACGTTCTGGTACCCTGCATCCTGATGGTGATGTTTCCGGGTGTAAGTATCTTCATATGATACCAAACCGGGTTAGGTCTTGAAGATAAACATCCATAGTTGGGTCCGCTTTGAGCATTTCCGGTATTTACTCCCGCTGGAAAAGAGTAAATAGTTCCTGTGCAAAAAGGCATTGATTTATGACAGGAGTCATTTTCTGTATCCCGTTGCCCGGAAATAGCATAATTCATGATCCATTCGCCCCGGGCTGTGGAAATGTTATTCATGATCTCCGACTGTTCAAATTTATCTGAACGCGCTTCAATGGCTGCTGCTCCTTCAATAAGTGACCGGATTTTGGCCTGGCAACTCATTATCTCCTCTGATGGAGGATAAATATATAAAACACCTCCTTCGGGTGTGTCAACTTTTGTGCTTTTCAAATCATATATGCCATCCATCACCATCAATCGAACAAAATAGGTATGCTCCATTAGATCAAGCCGAATAAATGTATCGCCGGCATCTTGTTTTACTATTTCCTGAGCCACGGCTTGCCGGTGGAAGCCAAGTACCATGACAAGTATAAGCAAGCCATAAACCGGTGCATGTTTCAGTGTGAAATTTGTTTTCATGTTGTGATTCTCTTCAATATTTATTTAAAAAAATGTGGCAAAATTATGATCGTCTGACATGTTTACAATTTATCAATGGGATTAAATCTAATCAGGGCGTATGATGCCTGACTTGATGGTTGCCTTAACCTTAGAAATTCATGATTAGTCCCCACTTGCATTATTATGCAGTCCCAAAAATATAAATTTATTGAATATAATTAACAATTCAAAAAAAATTAAAAAGTTTTTTTGCTAAAAAATGACAAATTCAACAGTAATTCTTTGCCGGTATTAAGATCTTTTTACATTTTTTTTGTCTCTTTTAAAAATGCACTATCTTTAAAGATCTGTAAGTCAAACCCTGCGCTGAGGTTTTCATCGCTGGAGTTGTTGTTGTGGGCAGGAAGCAATCTGTTAATTAATAATCAGCTTTTTAACCAATATTCCTTTGGACGCTGTAATTTTAACCAGGTAGGTTCCCTTTTGAAAAGGCGTGAGGTCAATGGTAGTATTTAGAATACCGGTTACATTCTTATTTATTTTACGCTCAAACACAGTTCTACCGCTTAGATCGGTGAGAACTACTTTATAAATATCTGTGGGGCCATCAAGCGAAACAGTTACCGAATGCTGGGCAGGATTGGGGAAGATCTTCATCAAATCCTGCGGCAGCACTTCTTCCAGCCCATAACTGCAGGCGGTAAAGGTAAACATAACCATAACGGTATCATGGTTAATGCAACCTGTGGTGGCATCAGTTACCTGAACCGAGAACTCCTGTAAGTCGAAAGTGATGCCCGAAGTTAATGCCATATGGTATTGTTGGGTGCCACCATCCTGCCAAAGGTAGGCAGCTCCGGTATTGCCGGCATCGAGCATTAAAGTATCGTATACACACAACTGAATAATTCCATTTTCAAGTATATACTCAGGTTTTAAAAGATTAACTACCGGTAGCGGATTTACATTTACCGTAATCTGACGTTCAGTTTGATTGAAGGTGTCATCAAGCAGAATGGTATAAGTAGTAGTGGATTGAGGGCTAACCACTATTTCAGGTTCTGTGGATATCTCCTCACCGTTAACTTTCCAGATGTACTGGTAAGTAGCGATGTTGCCGCCACTGCCCAGTGCCGAGAGCACGGCTGAATCGCCTATACAAATGGTGGATGGAGAGGCTACCGGCGATAAGGCCAGCGGACCTCCGCTTACAGATACGGTTACCTGATCGGCCTGACTTATACATCCATTGTCATCGGTTACCACGAGGCTAAATAGGGTTGAACCGCGTAATTTCCTGGTATTTGGATTTTGAACATTGGGGTTCCATAGTGAATCAGCCGGCTGCCATTGATAAGTGAAGGGAGGTGAGCCAATGGTAGCACTACCATGCAGGGAAGTAAAAGTACCATAACTAATGGTGGTGTCTCTGCCTGCATTGGCTAACGGGAGAGGCATTACTACTACGGTGACCTGGGCTGTTGCCGGGTTAAAACCATCGTTAACCTCTACGGTATACGTTGTGGTTTCGGTTGGTGTAACTACAGGATTTTTTTGAGTCGAAGTCCAGCCATTCGGTCCGCTCCAAAGGTAGGTATAGGGTTGTTGTACATTTCCTCCAAAAGCATTTACATCAAGGGTAGACGATGACCCATAACAAATATGGTCAGGCGATGCCTGGGCGGATGCTGCCAACTGATCGCCCACAAAAAGGGTAGCTGCTGCAGATTGTGTGGGAGGAATGCATTCACCACTTACTATGCAACGAAACTGATACATGCCAAGCTCAAAAGTTGCCGGGGAAATATGAAGCGTTGGTGTTCGGGTGCCGGAATAGGGCGGTGCTTCATTCAAAGGTTGCCAAAAGGTGCCCGAGTTGGGACGAAACTGCCAGCGATAACTGGTATCACCTATGGCTTCAACCGTAAAGCTGGCATCACCGCCAACGGGTACCGATGCATCGGCAGGGCCCGAAGTAATAGTGGGCAAGGGGTCGAGCGTTACAGTGAAAAACTTACTGTGAGGTTGACTATTGTTGCCGCAGAGATCTACAATATCACCTGTAAGTTTTAGCTCATATTCACCGTTCTCGTACATAGGTGGATAAAACCCAAGGGTAAAAAATTTCTCCTGTTCACCCCCGGCCTCACAACCAACTCCATTTACCGTGGTTGCATTATGCACTGTACCATCAGGGCCTATCAGTTTAAAATCAGCGGGTGAGATAGAAAAACAACTCACGTTTTCCGAAAACATAAAGTCAATCTCAGTGGCACCAGCACAGCCAATCTGTGTGTTGACAGAAGCTATTGTAGGTGGAACATCATCAAAAATATTGGCAGTTGAAGCGCTGAAATCAAGCAGGTAACCGCTCTGAGTCTGTGTCCAGTTGCTTACACATAATACATAGGTATCACCGGCGTTTACCGGTAAATCGGAATTCCATTTGTTGGTATTGCCACCGTTGTTACAATTTTTAGTGCCCCCATTTGCTGAGCTGATACCCGTTGCTCCCTGATAGCCCGGCCCGCCTGCCGCATTACAACTCGACTGCATAAAGGCTGCACTGTTGTATATCTGGCTGCACTCCATAGTGGTAATATTGTAAACTGCCCAGTCGTAATCGTCCGCTGGAGAAACCGGCGTAATCACAAACCGGAGTAATCCGCTTTCCTGAACAGAAATAACGTACCAAACCGAGTTCTTCTCACCATCCATACAACTTTGAGGGCAGGTTTGATTCGGATTAATTTCGTTGGGGTAATTCCCTGTACCCTGATAAGACAACGGTTGATTATAAGTGTTCTGACAAACCGGAATGGCACCCAAACAATCCTGTACGGTGGGTACCTGTGCGATACCGTTGAAGCTAAATGATAAAAATAATAGGGGCAATAATGATCGCAGTGTAAGCCGGTAGGAGACAGTAAAATGCATAGCAAGCAAATTTTGGGTCAGTTGCATTATTACACACAAATGTTTTTTTTTGATTGTAATCAATGTTGTGACTATGGGTAGAGCAAATATAAATATTAATTTAATAGGGTCTGTAAAAATAAAAATTAAATTGATTTTTTTTAAAAAGAAACTGATTTTTCTCTTTAATTTTTAAGAACTAAAAAGCAGATTGAATCTTGTCAGTCATAAAAATATGGGAGCATTAACTTTAATAAGTGAAAGGATGGGGGCAGATCTTAATAATAAAATTTAGCCTACGGCTATAATGGAAATAAAGCCCGGGTTCTATTCAGGAAGTTGAATGCATATGGCAAAGTAAGATATGCTTATGCATGCTGAATAATAGCCGGGCTTTAAGAAGATACCGCTAAAGGTCAGTTAGCTGACGACGAAAGCGAATGGGATTAACCCTGTTTTGGCATGGCACGTGGGCCAATCATGTTCTTGGGGTCAAGTATTTCATCCAGTTGTTCGGGAGTAAGCAGCTTTTGTTCAAGTACCAGGTCATAAACCCGGCGATTCCCCTCAAGGGCATCTTTGGCCAGCTTGTTTGAAGCTTCGTAACCTATAACCGGATTAAGGGCTGTAACCAGTCCAATGCTATTGTACACCATTTCACGGCAGTGTTCTTCATTGGCTGTAATTCCCTTAATACAACGATGATTCAGTGTTTTCATGCCATTTTTCAGCATTTCTATGGATTCGAAAAGGCTGTGTACAATAATGGGTTCCATAACGTTCAGCTCCAACTGTCCGGCTTCAGCCGCCATGGTAACGGTTAAATCATTACCAATAACTTTAAAAGCAATCTGATTGACAACTTCGGGAATTACAGGATTAACCTTTCCGGGCATAATGGTGCTTCCCGGCTGCATGGGAGGCAGATTTATTTCATTCAGGCCTGCCCTGGGTCCGGAAGAAAGTAAACGTAAATCGTTGGAAATTTTAGAAAGCTTAACCGCCAGGCGTTTCACCGCCGAGGAGTACATGATAAAGGCACCCGTATCCTGAGTAGCCTCTACCAGGTTGGTAGCCAGCACCATGGGCATTCCGGTTACATCGCGCAGATGTTGAATAACCACTCCACTGTATCGTGGATCGGCATTTATACCGGTTCCAATAGCAGTTCCTCCCATATTAACTTCCAGAAACAATTGCGCATTCTGTTTCAAACGGGCAATCTCCTCTTCGAGCAATACACTGTAGGCTTCAAATTCCTGACCCAGCGTCATGGGAACTGCATCCTGCAACTGGGTACGTCCCATTTTTATAACATGGCCAAATTCTTTTGCTTTTGCCTTAAATGACTCTATCAGTTCCTCAAGCACCTCAACAAGCTTATTGTTGCTCATGATTAAAGCAATTTTTATGGCTGTTGGATAGGCATCGTTGGTTGATTGGGAGAGGTTTACGTGGTTGTTAGGATGGCAATAGGTATATTCTCCGCGCTGGTGACCAAGGATTTCAAGTGCCCGGTTGGCAATCACCTCATTGGCATTCATGTTGGTTGAAGTACCTGCTCCCCCCTGAATCATGTCCACCACAAAGTGGTATGCGTGTTTGCCGTTGATGATTTCCTGACAGGCTTCAACAATTGCGTTGGAGAGCTCATCACTAAGAATACCCAACTCATTGTTTGCTTTTGCTGCTGCGAGTTTAACCATTGCCAGAGCTTCCCCAATCACAGGATGGAAGTTTAGTTGAACTCCGCTGATGCTAAAATTCTCAAGAGCGCGCAAGGTTTGAATGCCGTAATAATATTCATAGGGTACTTCACGGTATCCAAGCAGGTCGTGTTCAGTTCGTGTACGACTCGATTCGTATTGAGCAGCCGAGCCAATCAGTCTTGCATTTGCCTGGCGCATTCTTCTGGAGATAACACCCGCCACATTGGAAAAAACTTTTAAGGCAATTGCTCCATTTTCTTCAAAAAACTGTCGCCAAAGAATAAACCCGAATGTGTCGGATTTAACACGTGCGCTGGTGCTATGCAGTGAACCGGACGCTAAAGAGCCTTCACCTAAAAAGTCAGCATGGCTAAAATAACTCAGCCTGGTTTCTGCACCCAGGTTATTCACCTTAAAAAGCTCTACTTCACCTTCGTAAATTATGAATATTGCTTCGCGCGG
>JAQVEI010000086.1 GCA_028697695.1 Lentimicrobiaceae bacterium | reverse complement strand
CATCAATCTGATGCTTTGATATGCCGGCAGTTGCCAGGGCCTGATGGATTACAGGTATTATGTTGGCCTGATGCGCACGTGAAGCCAGCTCAGGCACTACGCCACCAAATGCGGCATGAACCCGCTGATTGGCAATAATGTTGCTTAAAACTTCGCGCTTATGCAAAACAGCTGCCGAAGTATCATCACAGGAGGATTCTATCGCGAGAATATAAACCGGCATATTCATATGGTTTCCATGAGTTTGCAGTAGGCAATGTTCTTTAAAAGAGTTAACTCTTTCAGCAGGCAAAGATAACCATTCGCACAAAACTGCCGCAAGGAAAGTAACTAAAGGAGCTTCCACACTAATAAACAGATCCTTTTGCAACCTCTTGTCAATGTATCGTCTTTTAAGCAGGTAAATAAACTGCTGCGGCTTACTGAGATTTAAAAAGCCGGTAAGCTGCATATTGTATCACAAATAATTCGCCTGCAAGGCAGAGTGTATGCCTATTTTTCCCAATTTTGCAGGTTAAACAGCGGTTAACTGCCGTTTTCGGACAAACTCAATTTTTAGACCATTAAAAAAACATTACATATAACCGGTTTGAGTTTATTACTGCTTACAGTAATTCTTACCGGTATGTATGCAATTTTTCGTTCTTCTTATATTCAAAGCCGGGTAGCACGTATGGCAGCGGCTTATCTTTCCAACGAGCTTCACACCCGGGTTACGGTACAAGGACTTGATATAGCGTGGTTTATGAATATTCAGCTTGAAGGAATTTCCATTGATGACCAACTGGGAAATCCGATACTGGTTGCCGATGCAATCAATTTAAATATTGGAAAAATAGGTCTTCGCAGACGGTTTATTGGGATATACAACATCGGGCTTGACAATGCACACATAAGGATGGTAAAGTATGCTGATGACAGCACCATGAACTATGATTTTATTGCAAAATATTTTACCGGTCCTGACACAATCTCTACCCGCAAACCTTTTCTTCCATGGGAATTGGGCTTCTCGGGAATTACCATCAAAAATTCTTCTTTCCTGTACAACGATCAAACCACCCCAAAAACGGTAGCGGGTGTAGATTTTAATCATTTAATGTTCAGACGTTTAAATCTGACGGTACGCAAGTTGGTGGTCAAGCAGGATAGCATTACAGCCAGTGTACGTCAATTGTCGTTTCAGGAGCAGTCTGGTTTCGAGCTAAAAGCTTTGTCAACCAACTTTCGAATAAGTAAGGATTCCCTGGTTGCAAGGAAACTTCACATATTGACAGGTGGAAGTGATATTAGCATGAACCTTAAATTCACCCATAACAATTATGCTGCTTATCAGGATTTTATAGATAGTGTTTACATACACAGCGATATTAAAAACAGCAAAATATTGTTATCAGATATAGGGTACTTTGCTCCGGAGCTTGGACAGATGCATGAAGTTGTTGAAATGGATGGGCAGGTCAGAGGCAGTGTTTCATCATTTACCGTGAATAAATTAAAGCTCAATGTGCTTCGCAACACCTGGTTTAAGGGTAGCATCAGCATGAACGGTTTACCCAACTTTGATGAAACTTTTATTGACATCCGGGTTAAGGATTTTCAATCCACATATCAGGATTTGTCAGCAATAACCTTACCTGACAACAAACCACTTCAGCTTCCTGAACAAATAAAATATTTGGGAGCCATCAGAATAAACGGCTTTTTCACAGGCTTTATTACTGATTTTGTTTCATCAGCTACCTTTACCACTGAAACAGGAAAAATAAAAACAGATTTGAGCTTAAAATCTCATTCCGATCGTTCCCTGTCTGCTTCAGGTCGTTTGGATCTCAAAAACTGGAACCTTGGGAAAAGCCTTAATGCTACAGAATACCTGGGACTGTTGAATCTGGAGGCCGAAATCAACGGCTTATTCTATAAAGATTCCATCAATCTGAATTTAAATGCCAGCTCAGACAAATTTCAGTTTAAGGGCAATGAGTTTAATGATATTAGCCTGAACGGACAGTTGCAAAACAGAGAGTTTAACGGAAGGTTAAAAATTGATGATGAGTTGATTAAGCTTGAATTTGATGGTCTGCTCGACTTTTCAGGCAAACTGCCGGTTTTCAATTTCAGGGCCAACTTAACTGACGCCAGGCTAAGCAAGCTCAATTTATGGGAGCGCGACAGCTCTTCAACGCTTTCCACACAAATGGATTTAAACTTCAGTGGTTCGAATATCGACAATATTCTGGGGTCTCTCAAATTTCTAAATACCTCCTACTACGAAAACGGCGAATACTACCCGGTGGATAAAATACTGCTAAGCATTCGCCAAACTACGCCCAATATAAAAACCATCCGACTACAATCTGATTTTGCCGAGGCCGAAGTGGCGGGCGACTATGCTTTTACTGACTTTTACTCTTCGGTAATCAATATTTTGAACACCTATCTTCCCTCCTATCGACCGCATGAAGTTAAAAAATTAAAAATCAGACGTGAACAAAAGTTTGATTACAGTTTGAAAGTGAAAGATGAAAATGATATCACACGTTTGTTTATACCTGAACTGGATTTGGAGACAGAAACCCTGCTCTTCGGTAACTTTAACTCGGCCAACTCAATAGTAAACCTCAATGGAAATGCTGATCTGATCATATATCGTGGCATCAAAATTCACGATTGGTTTATCCGGGCTCAGAATGTGGGCAGCAAACTTATTCTAAATACAGGTGCATCGGCTTTAATTGCGAAAGAAGGTTCGGCCACCGAAGAGATCCCTACCCTTGGTTTGGACAACTTTAAAGTGCAAACTACCCTGGAAGGTGACAGTGTTACCTATACCGTGACATGGAAAGACAAGGATACCGGCAATAAAAATTCCGGAAAGATAGCAGGGAATATTCATTTTAGCGAGCCTCCACTCATTAATGTAAAGGTAGAACCAACCGAACTAAAAATCAATGAATCGGGATTTTCCATCAGGCAACTGGGTAATCTAACCATAGATTCAACGGCCATTACCGTGGATGGCCTGGAGATAACCGGCTTAAACCAGCAGTTAAAAATCAAGGGGAAAGTATCGGATGACCCGCAAGATAAACTTTCATTATATTTCGATGACTTAAATGTTTCGGAACTTGATTTGCTGTTAAAACCCGATGGATTGGATTTTGATGGCGCCCTGAACGGGTCGCTCAACCTGCGTGATGCCTACCATACCCGTAAGCTAACCACCGACCTGATGGTTAAAGATTTTGCTTTTAACCGCCAGCATCTGGGCGATGCTCAGATACTGGCCCAATGGAATGATGAAAAAGAAGGAATCGACTTGGATCTCAACATAATATATCAGGGCAATATCGCGCGTCACATCCCTTTCAGGGCAAGCGGAACCATTTACACATCGGCCAGTGCTAAAAACAATTACGACCTGAATATTGAAGCACGAAATTACAATCTGAGCACCCTGAATCCCTTCATCTCAAGTTTCGCTTCAAACCTTAAAGGTTATGCCAGTGGATTGTTTACCATGAAAGGCAAATTTGACAAGCCGGTTTTTGAAGGCTACCTGGATTTGATGCGCAGCGAAATGAAGATTGACTATTTAAATGTAACCTACTCGCTTGCCGATCGTGTAAAAATTGAACCTGAATTAATTTCAGCGTCCAACATCACCATTAATGATTCGCTGGGAAATACGGCTACCGGCGATTTCAAGTTGCGGCACCGTTATTTTATTGATCCTGAAATGGAACTCAACATCAGGGCCAATAGTATTGCCGGTTTGAATACAAGCTTTAGTCAAAACGAGATCTTTTACGGGTCGGCCTTCGGCAGTGGAACCGTCAGCATCAGCGGACCTTTCGACAACATCTCCATGAACATCAGGGTGAAATCAGAAAAAAACACCCGCATATACATCCCGATTAACCTCGATGTTCAGGCTTCGGAAAGTGATTATATCCGGTTTGTAAATCCAAACCGTGATACCTCAGATATTCCGGCATTTGAACCGGAAACATCAGGCATTGACCTGGATATGTTTTTGGATGTAACACCGGATGCAAGCATCCAATTGTTCCTGCCCGAAAACATTGGGAACATTAAAGGAGTTGGTAACGGTAATCTGCAGTTAAAAGTGACCAGGGACGGGGATGTGCTGATGTTTGGACAGTATGTGATAAGTCAGGGAACGTTTCTTTTTACCCTGCAAAATATTTTAAACCGTGTCTTTACCATATCGCCCGGCGCCAAAATTACATTCAGAGGCAGCCCTTACGAGGCCGACATAAACGTGGATGCCGTATATAAAGTAAGGGCAGCCCTAAAGGGCATACCCGAACTGGCCGGCATTCAGGAATATGAGGGCCGGACGGTTCCTGTGGAATGCATCATCCAGCTTCGAAACAACCTATACAACCCCGATATAGGCTTCAGTATCCGGTTGCCTGATGCCGAAGAAACGCTCAAGCAAAGGGTATTCTCAGCCATTGATACCACCAACGAGGTAGCCATGACACAACAAATGGTATCACTGCTTTTACTTAAGTCGTTCAGCTTCAGCGGAAACCCAAGCCTGGCCGGCAGCGTGGGCTCCTCATCCATTGATGTAATAGCCAATCAACTCAGCAGTATGCTCTCCCAAATAAGTGATGATGTAGATATAGGGGTAAATTATCGCTCCGGTGACGCCCTCTCGTCCGAGGCACTTGAAGTGGCCTTATCTACACATCTTTTTGAAGACAGGGTTACCATTGATGGTAGTTTTGGGGTGATGAATACCGGAACGACCCAAAACACCTCCAACATAGTGGGTGATGTTACCATAGATGTTAAAATTACCCGTGATGGGCGTTTCCGGGTAAAAGCCTTCAACAAATCCAACAATCCTTTCGAGATAACTTCCTTTAACACCCCTTACAAACAGGGCATAGGAGTTTATTATCGTTACGAATTCGACCGCTTCAACGAAATTTTCCGGCGAAAGCGAAGGAAAAACAAATAAACATTACATTTGTATAATGATTTTCTGATTTTAGTTGACAAATACTGATAAAATTTATCTCTATGAAAAAATTTTTACTCTTTGCCATTTTTTGTTTTTCCTTATCAGCTTCATCCTTTGCTCAAATAACCGTTACCCGTGCTGACATGCCCGCTGTGGGTGATACCATCAGGGTAAGCAGTGCCATGTTTACTATGATGGACCCATCGTTAACAGGCGAAAATTATCAATGGAATTTTTCTGATCTGAACGCGATGAGTCAAAGGGTGGTTTCATACATAAGTCCCACGTCCACGCCATTTTTCTATCAAATTGTATTTAATCCGGCTACAGCCAATTTAGCCACCCCCATTGACCAACTTGACTTCCTGACTCAGATGCAAATGACAAATGCCTATGAGTTTTACAAGGCTTCTGAAACAAACTACGTGCGGCCAGGATATGCTGTAACCATAACTGGTATTCCGGTACCTATGAAATTTGACCAACCCGAATTGCTGTACAGTTTCCCGCTTAGTTATTCATCACCCAAGGATTCGAGTATATCCAACTATAGCATCACTTTTCCGGGTCTGGGCCATTTTAGCATAGAACGCAGCCGCGTGAACGAAGTAGATGGCTGGGGAGAAATCACTACTCCCCTTGGCACATTCGATGTACTCAGGATAAAATCCACCATTCATGAATCGGACAGCTTGTATGTAGACTCCTTACAAATGGGCACACCGATAATTAGAGATGTTGTTGAATATCAATGGATTGCAAACAATATGGGCATTCCTGTTCTGACCATTTCCATTGAACAAGGTATGCAAACCATTACCTATCCTGACAAGATAGAAAACCTGATAAATATGGTTGTGGATCTGGGACCTGACAGAGATATATGTGAGGGCGAAGAAATTGAACTTAGCCCTGTTGTTACCGGAGGAATACCACCATACAGTTATACCTGGAGCAATGGAGACACATCCCCATCCATCACCGTATCGCCTGCAGATACCACTACCTACATTGTTGGCGTGCTTGACAGCGAAATGAATTTTATGATGGACGAAATTACCATAAATGTATTGCCGTTTCCCCAATTTGAGCTTGGTGCAGATACCACCATTTGTGCCCAACACCAGCTTACCTTCACAGCTCCGGCAGCATATGATAACATCAAGTGGTACATTAACGGAGCCCTGGTTTCACAAGCAGCTTCCCTAACGGTTGACTCAACCGGTACCGGCCTGGGTACAATTGTTATCCGGGTGGAATATGCACAAGGCGAATGTGCATCGTGGGACGAAATAAATGTTGCATTTCAGTTATGCAGCGGGCTAAATAAGATCGCCACTGAAACGGCCCGCCTGTATCCCAACCCGGTCGGGGATTTGTTGGGCATAACTCTGGACTGGCCCGAAGGTGAGCTGCAGTTAACCATTCATTCAATGGATGGCAGATTAGTATTTGCAGGCAGCACCCAGCTTAAAAACAAAATGAGTAGCCTGGATATAAACAACCTGATGGCCGGAAACTATTTTATCCTAATCAGGCAACATAACCGCATGGCTTCCGCCAGATTTATCAAAGAATAGCGAAAATTTTACCTTTGGCTTTATATTCAGCCAAACCTTAAAAATATTGAGGTTTGGCTGTTTTTTTATCCTTTACTTCTGATTGTATTTACTAACTCCACTCCCCATGTACTACTCACCATTAATTTTGAATTGTTTTCAAGCGAAAAGAAGTGCTATTTCTAAAATTATTTTCGACCCGTTTTATACAAAAGAATCAAAAAAATTGGCTTGTTCGCTAATGCACAAAACCTGCACGATAATGAACATTTTTAATTAAAACCTAATAGACTTTGCAATTTACATTATTGAATATCAGACTATTATAAAACATGGCATACTATTGGCATATTACAATTCGTCAACTTAGAATGTAACACTTCAACACCCCTGATTATGAAAACGAGAATATTGATTATTTCCATAGCATTACTGATTATGCACCTTACTTATGGCTCTCCGGTAGTGGCAAATAAAAAATTCCCCGTGAATGAGAACCGCACATCAGACAAAAGCAATTCCCTGCAGCGTTTTCCCGTTGATAGTGCTGCATCATGGCTGGCCGAGGAGCCCTATGTAAATGATATTCCTTTCGAAACCAGCAGTATATCGGCCCGCTATACGACCGAAATTCGATCGGCTTTAACAGAGGAACAATACGTTGATGATATTCCGTTCAATACCTTATCAATTTTCGAAGTGCAGGTTTTAAAAGATCATTCCTGTTATGGACTGGAGAGTGAAGCTTATGTAGATGATATTCCCTTTAATACGGCTCAGATAGCAGCGGCTTATCTAAAAAATACTGCTTTTTAATTTATCCTGAAAGTTACTCATCCTTACTAGACTAACTATACCTGCGAGTTGAGGCTGCCTGACGGCAGCCTCAATGATTTTATATAGTGGCCAAGGTGCATTAACCCAGAATGATACCTATTATGGTAGCAGACAGCAAGGAAGCGAGTGTTCCTCCCAGCAGAGCCCGCATACCGAATTCAGACAGTTGAACACGTTTTCCGGGTGCCAGCGAGCCAATGCCTCCAATCTGAATGCCAATAGATGCGAAATTGGCAAATCCACAAAGCATATAAGTAGCCATAATGATACTCTTGGGATTGGTAAGCAATCCGGAAGTTTTAAGGTCGCCCAGACTGATGTATCCGATAAATTCAGTAAGAATAAGTTTTTCACCCAGCAACTGTCCAAGCATGATGATATCGTTTGAATTTACCCCAATAAGCCACATAAGTGGAGCAAGTAAGTATCCGAGCAACACCTGTAACGACAGCTCATTATACTGCCCGGAAGTTGCCTGTTCAATGATTGGGTTTAAATTAAGCCAACCACCTATTCTGATAAGAATAAAATTGGCCATAGCAATGAAGGCAATAAAAACCAGGAGCATGGCTGCAACGTTGGCTGCCAGTTTTAATCCTTCGGTGGTACCGTTTGAAATAGCATCCAGCACGTTGCTGCCCACTTTCTCTTTGGTAATTTCCACTGTTTCGTTTATAGGTTCGGTTTGAGGTACCAATATCTTAGAAACTACCACGGCACCAGGAGCAGCCATAGCTGAGGCAGCAAGCAAATGTTTGCCGAATATAAGCCGTTGAACGGGATCAGTACCCCCCAAAAAGCTTATATATGCTGCCAATACACCTCCAGCCAGGGTAGCCATGCCTCCC
>JAQVEI010000085.1 GCA_028697695.1 Lentimicrobiaceae bacterium | reverse complement strand
ACCATGCACCCCGTCACCCCGTGTAATTGCCTGTAACAATCTTCCATTTTCATACCTGAGGCTGATAGAAACTCCATCGAATTTTAACTCACATACATATTCATTCTCTTCATTCAGCGCCCGCTTTACCCTGTTGTCGAAATCTATAAGTTCTTCGGCTGAGTAGGTGTTGTCCAATGAAAGCATGGGGTATCGGTGTAACACTGGCTTGAATTCAGTACTCACACCGCCACCTACACGCTGGGTCGGGCTAGATGGATCGGCCAGTTCAGGATACTGCTTTTCAAGTTCCTGCAGCTCTTTCATCAGCATATCGAAATCAAAATCGCTAATATCCGGTTGAGCCAGTTGGTAGTAGCGATAATTGTGTTCCTCTATTTCCCTGCTCAGTTTACGGATACGTTCGGCGGCCTGTTCTAAATTCATGATGCGCAAATCAATTAATGTATTATTGAAAAACAGTCATAAAAAATAACTCTATTTGCCATGTCCGCATTCGCGTGTACAGAGGGTCTCTATCTCTTTTAAATTTTTTAGTTTTACCTCATCTCTAAGGCGTCGGGCTGAGGGGGTAAAATATTGATGCGATTTAAGGAAATTCATTTGCAATATATACCAATCGCTCAGGTTGATGCAATTACCGGAAAGCTCCCATTCCAGACGTAATTTTTGTGCAATAACAAAAAAATCACGCCTTCCAAGGTAGTCGAGGTCGGCATCGCACAATATTTTTTCAGCCAACGTTAGGGCTTTTTGCGGCAGACGCGTAGCCAATATCATAGATTGAACTGTTGCAACATCTGCTTCATTAAAGCCAAATGATGGAAGGTATTCACCTGCGATTGCAGCCGAATTTATTTCATGATCCTCAAATTTAACCGTTATTCCAATATCATGAAACAAAGCCGCTGCACCCAGCAAGCGCATTGCATTTTCCGGGAGACCCTCCATGACAGCCAGCCGCATGGCCGATTCATATACATCACGAATATGGTCGGTGCTATGATATATAACATTATCAGGCAACTCGCGTTTCATCTTCTCCATTACAAAGTCCACGAGATGATTTAAGTTCATAAGGTTCTCCTGTTATTATACTTCACCAAAGTTTAAAAAAGCCCCTTTCGGGGCCTGATTACATAAGGTTTTTAGGCATACACTACAAGCCCAACACCTCATAGTTAAATTTGCGTGGATTGATACACATAACCGGAATCTGAGCAGAATTGAAGATGATTTCCTCGTCATAACTACCCAGGAAGTAATTTTTTAATCCTTTTTCAGGATTTGTCATAATCATAATCAAATCTGCATTTATTGAAGCAGCATAATCGTTTACCTGCTTTGCAAATCCCGAGCTCTTCACCGAATTTATGTGGGTAAAGGCTACATTGTTTTTCTCAAAATACCCCGCAATTTGTTTGGATGCAATATGAACGTCTTCGTTTACCTCGCCCATCACAAAAATATGAATGGTAGCGTTGAATTTCCTGGCAACATACACCGCCCATCTTGTTTTATCCAAAGGACCCGCCTCACTTGTAATGGGAAGCACGATATTTTTATATCCATGTGCAAAGGGACGCTTTTGTACAACAATAACCGGAGCAGGTGAAGAAGTAATGACTTTCATGGCAAAACTACCGGTAAATTTCTGCATGCCGACTTTACCGTGTGTACCTAAAAATATTAAATCCACATTTAATTCTTTGGCTACTTCACCAATTTCGGTAAAGATGCTCCCTTCCCGCGTCATTATCTCAGTATCAATTTGATACCTGGATTTTAATTCATCAGCAATTTCATTCAACTTTTGCTCAATGGCTTCGGGGCCCAGCTTTTCATTCTTAAGGTATGCCCGGGTTTCATTGTTAATAATGTGCAATAGTACCACTTTATGGTTGAGCAGTTGAGCTGCTTCAGCGGCCTGGGTAGCTGCATTGTAACACACCTCCGAAAAATCGGTAGGTACCAGAATAATGTCGTTCATTAATCGATCCATGTTTTGTTGAAAGTTAAATTTATGTTCAGGCGATTTTGAGCATTGCTCAATGTACAAAAATACACGTAAATGAGCGAATCTGCAAATTTTTTCCAATTAAGGAGAATTCTATATATAAACGCAACAATACGGCCTTTGTTTAACTTCTTTGAATATGCAAAACCTGTCAGCATTCAGGGCATGGATAGGCTAAACGATATTTTAATCAACCAACACTTGTGATAAAATTTTGAAATAAGAATAAAATATTTTTACTGAATCATCAACCGCATCAATTTAAAAAAGAACTTGCAGTCACAAAGGAGTTACTTTTTGCATTATTTTACATAAATAGAATATATTACACGATGTTAAAAAAAATGTAATAATTTTTTACAACATGACATTTCAGCCGAATATTTTGGTTTTTTCGCTTTTGAGTAACTTTATCTGTTGCTTTGGGATTGCCATTTATTCCTGGCGTAAAACCTACACCAGTTATCAAAAGTATTTTACATTATTGATGCTGATGATTGCGGTATGGTCACTGGCTGGAGCATTCGAGTCCGCAGCTACGAGTCTGGATACAAAGTTAATGTTCAGCAAGTTAGAATATTTTGTTGCATTGGCAGCATCGGTATTTTATTTAAAGTTTGCAGCCGGATTTTCAAAGGTAGATGAAATATGGAAAAAATTTTATGGATGGTTTTGGATGGTTCCCCTGTTGATTTTTATTGCAGCCCTTACCAACGAGCATCATCATTTGATTTGGACCGGCTTCTCATGGAGCTCCGCGGGAAATAATATAATAATATATCATCATGGGCCATTGTTTTTTTTGGCAACCGTTTTTTCCTTAGGTATGATTTTGTTAAGCCAGGTATTGCTGTTCAAAGCACTGAAACGTTTGCCGGAATTAAGCAGGAAACAGGCAAAACTTTTCATCCTCGCCAGTTATTTCCCCTTTATCGCCGTTGGGATTTATTCCTTTGAGCCCTCCTTTTTGGTTGGGCTGGATATCATCATACTGAGTTTTAGCTTTACAGGAATTCTTTTGCTGGTTGGCATAGTCAGATATAATATTCTTGATATCGTTCCTATAGTTAAGCAGCACATCACCTCCATTATTCCGGACGGTTTGCTCGTTCTCGACCATCATCGTCATCTGATATTCTCAAATGAAGTGGCAACTAAATTATTGGAATCGCAATATGGTAAGCTGAAACACAATATTTCAGTTGTGGATTGGTTGGTTGTTGCGGTAGATTCATTCATTGAAGAGGGATTAGAAAAGAAAGAGGTAACCATACAGGACAAGAATGAGGAGTGGTATAATGTTATGTTGAGCCGGCTTGTCGACAGGGCAGGAAAACTTAGGGGCATTGTCATTATTATGAGAAATATATCTCAACGAAAGAAGTTGGAAATTGAAGCAGAGGTGCTGAACAGGAAAATATTTGAATCAAATAAGGCTTTAATAGAGCTGAACGCTCAAAAAGATAAAATTCTCTCTATTATCGGTCACGATCTTAAAACTTCGTTTCATCAAATTTCTGCTTTTACATTGATCATCAAAGAGAATGCTGAATTATTCAACAAAACAAATATCCTGGAACTCGTTTCCGATATTGACACGGCTGCCCAAAATGGAAATAAGGTGTTGGAGGACCTGTTATTGTGGGCTCAAGGTCAACAAAAGGCAGCCAGTGTTAATCCCTCAAGTTTTAACTTTAATGAACTTATAGAAGAAGTAATGCTTTTTTTGGCAAGTTGACAGAAACCAAGAAACTGAAAATTGAAAACCGGTTTTCTTCCAATGTCATCGTTTATGCCGACCGCAATATGGTTACCGTTGTGCTTAGAAATATTATAAGCAATGCCATAAAATTCTCACACACCGGCGACACCATTACCCTGGATTGGCAAAAACCGGATTCGGGCCATGTTAATATATTGATTATTGATCAGGGGAAAGGTATGTCGACCGAGCAAATGAGCAAACTATTTAATCCGGAAATAAAGTTTTCAACTACAGGTACAGCCGGTGAAAAAGGCAATGGGCTGGGCCTGGCGTTAAGCTATGATATGATGCTCAGAAACAAGGGCAATATCCAGGTGGAAAGCACACCCGGTAAGGGAACTAAATTTATACTGACTTTACCCGTTGAAGCGGCTGAAACTCCGGCAAAGGTCAGACTTTCCGACTCTGTTTCATTGAATTAACTTCCGTCTTTCCACTTTGCCATTGCTCTCTACTGCAAAATTCAGGTATTTGCAGTATTATTTCATTACTTTTGTATCAAACATTTCATTTAGGTTAAATACCTGATTATAAAAACATAGCTCATGTCCAACATATTTTTTAAAGCCATTTGCTTTGGCATTTTGGCTCTTTTTTTCAGCATCAGCCTTGATGCGCAGGTTATTACTATTCCGGAATTTCCAGCAGAAAGCAACGAGGTGGATATCATTTTTGATGCCACCTTGGGCAATCAGGGACTAAAGGATTACGGCGGTACAGTTTATGCCCATACGGGAGTATTGACCGACTCAAGCACCGGGCCTTCAAACTGGAGGTACGTTAAAACCAATTGGGGACAAAATACCCCTTCTACCCGCCTGGAAAGAATTGGAACCAATCTCTATAAATTTACTTTAGGCCCTGATATCCGCTCATATTATGGTGTTCCGGAAAACGAGCAGATTTTAAAGCTGGCTTTTGTATTCCGAAGTGAAAATAAAGTGGGCAACAATTACCTGGAGGGCAAAACAGCTTCGGGGGGTGATATTTTTGCTGATGTTTATCCGGCAGGACTTTTTGTTAGATTTAACCAACCTATTGAAAAAGGGCTCTTGGTTGCACCTGACGAACAAATACTTTTTGAGGCCGTAAGCAATCTTGCCGACTCAATGTTTTTGTACCGTGACGACCAAATGCTACAGGCTGTGGCCGGCAAAAGTATAAGCAGTACCATTACCACCGAAGCCGGAGGCAAACATTATATTTGGGCTGTGGCCAAACAAGCCGATAGCCTGGTAATTGACTCTGTTTATTATTTCGTTCAGGGCAACATTCAGACAGCAGCTTTACCTGCAGGCATTGTTGACGGTATTAATTACATTAATGATTCCACAGTTACCTTTTCACTTTATGCTCCCTACAAGCAGAATGCATTTGTTATTGGCGACTTCACCCGCTGGGAATACGATACTATTGGTTTTATGTACCGCACTCCCGATCAAAACCGTTTTTGGAAAACCATTACCCACCTTACACCGGGCAAAGAGTATATCTTTCAATATGTAGTGGATGGATCTATTCGCATCGGCGACCCTTATGCTGAAAAAATCTCGGATCCCTGGAACGATAAATTTATTTCACCGGAAACTTATCCTGGTCTTTTGCCCTATCCGGAAGGAAAAACACACGGTATTGCCACAGTTTTGCAGACTCAGCAACCACAATACAATTGGCAAATCACCGATTTTGTAAGCCCCGATAAAAAAGATCTGGTTATCTATGAATTGCTTGTGCGCGATTTTGTTGCAAAGCACGATTATGCAACACTGATTGACACACTGAATTATCTCAAACAACTTGGAATTAATGCCATTGAGCTGATGCCGGTAAGTGAGTTTGAGGGTAACCTGAGTTGGGGATACAATCCCAATTATTATTTTGCCCCGGATAAATATTATGGCCCGGCAAGCGACCTCAAAAAATTTATAGATGCTTGTCATGCAGAAGGCATAGCAGTAATTCTCGATATTGTACTCAACCATTCTTTTGGCACTTCGCCCATGGTCATGCTTTATTGGGATGCAGCCAACAATCGCCCTGCTGCCAACAATCCCTGGTTTAATACAGTACCCCGCCATGATTTTAATGTTGGCTTTGATTTTAATCATGAAAGTCCTCAAACCAAAGCACTGGTCAAGCGCGTGGTCAGCTTTTGGCTTCAGGAATACAATATTGATGGTTATCGTTTTGATTTGTCAAAAGGATTTACTCAAAAGAACACCCTGGGGAATCCTGATGCCATGGGGCAGTACGATGCTTCGCGAATTGCCATCTGGAAAGAAATTGCCGATTATATTTGGTCGGTTAAACCGGAAACTTACATCATTCTGGAACACTTTGCAGAAAACAAGGAAGAGAAAGAGCTGGCCAACTATGGCATGATGCTTTGGGCCTCCGGGGGCACCCACGACAAGTATAAAGAGGCGGCAATGGGTTGGAACAACAACAGCAACTTTTCCTCGGCAAGCTACATTCAGCGCGGATGGGATTCACCCCACCTGCTTGCTTATATGGAAAGTCATGATGAAGACAGGATGCTGTATAAGAACATCAAATACGGCAACAGTACCATACCCTGGTATAATTTGAAAGATACCACCCTGGCGCTGAACCGTGCTGCACAGGCAGCCGCGTTTTTCTACACCATACCGGGGCCAAAAATGCTCTGGCAATTCGAAGAACTAGGTTACGATTACGACATAAATTTTAACGGAAGAACAGGAGAAAAGCCCATACGTTGGGATTACTTTAAAGATTATCGCAGAAAAATGCTCTATGAGGTCACTCGTGCACTGATTCATCTTAAAACTGAAAACGAAGCATTTGGAACCCATGACTTTTCGCTTTCGCTATCGGGCGAAATGAAACGAATCAGCCTCTACCACCCTACGATGGATGTGAATGTGCTGGGTAATTTTGGCATAGAAGCCGCCGGCATGCCCACCGAATTCAGCAGGCCTGGACCCTGGTATGAATTTTTCAGTGGCGATACCCTGAATGTCACCTCAGGCGACAACATGATGACCCTTGAAGCCGGAGAATTCAGGATTTATACAACCCGCAAACTCAATGTGCCTGATACCGGATTGGGACTATGGCCGGACGAAATGCCGGCAGAACAATTTAAATTAAGTGTTTATCCAAACCCGCTTAAAGAAACCTTTATCGTCGAATTAGAGTTAAAAGTCTCTTCAGAAGTTCAGGTTGATTTGATTCCCGCCTCAGGACACAGCTCCGTTCTTCTTTATGAAGGAAAATTAGGTACCGGCATTCAGAAACTCAACCTACAGCTACCTGAAAAACTAAGCAAAGGACTGTATCTTATTCGTGCTTATTGTGATACAGGCATTGCAACTGCCAAGGTTTTAATTCAGTAAAACGAGGAGTCACCGTGAAAAACAGCAGTGTAAAAACCGGAACCGCGTTTCTTGTACTGTTTCTCCTTGTTTCAACAGTTTCCTGCAAAAAAGAACAAGTCAGCTCCCGTTACGGGCCTTCTCCCGAAACGAAAGACACCATTATCAGAGGTGCTGATCTTAGTTTTTTACCCGAAATTGAAGCGAACGGCGTTTTATTCAGTAACAGCAGCGGAAAGCAGGCAACAGCTCTGGAAATTTTGGCTGAAGCAGGCATGAATACCGTAAGGTTAAGGTTATGGCATTCGCCTGAAAATAATCACAGCAGTCTGGCGGAAGTAAAATTATTTGCTGATAGAATTAAAGCCATGCGGTTAAAACTCTGGATAACAGTACATTATTCAGACACCTGGGCTGATCCGGGACATCAGCAGAAACCGGCAGCCTGGAATCAACTAAGCTTACAAACCTTGCGTGACAGCGTTTACATATATACTTCACAAGTTGTACGTTTACTCAAACCTGACATTCTTCAGGTGGGCAACGAAATCAACCACGGCTTTCTTTGGCCAGATGGACATTCCATGCACCGTGAACACTTCCTTCAATTGCTGGAAGCTGGATGCAAAGCGGTGAGGGACCATAGCGATGATTGTTTAATTATGTTGCATTACGCAGGATTTAAAGAAGCAGATATTTTTTTTAATGAGGTAAACTCCCTGGATTACGACCTTATGGGCATTTCGTATTACCCAATCTGGCATGGCAAAGATCTGAACCTACTGCAGAGTTCTATAAGTGCTCTTTCAAAAAAACATCAAAAAAAACTGGTCATAGCAGAAACAGCCTACCCCTTTACCTTGCAATGGAACGACCATACCCACAATGTATTGGGGGAAGTAGCTCAGACCATTGCTGAATTTTCACCTTCACCTGACGGACAGCAACTATTTCTTGAAGAGATAAAACGCATTTCCACGCACAAACCATTGCTTTCAGGGTTTGCATACTGGGGCGCTGAATGGATAGCTTTTAAAGGGGCAGAAGCCACCGATGGTTCATCCTGGGAAAACCAGGCTCTTTTCGACTTTTCAAACAAGGCATTGCCGGCAATATCGGCATTTGCAAGA
>JAQVEI010000084.1 GCA_028697695.1 Lentimicrobiaceae bacterium | reverse complement strand
ACAAGGCACCACTTTGTAAATCTCGGTATCGTCTTTAACCGGAATTTCAATCCTGACGGGTTTTGACGATTGGGCTTCTGCCTTAATCTCTGTAAACAATAGTCCTAAGATTGCAATAAAAAAAAGTCTATACTTCATACATTCTCTTAATTTTAGTTGTAAATATAGCATATTTATCTATTATCGTGCCTTAAACAACTTTTCTATCAGCGCATTTTTCACAAACTAAAATCTGCTAAAGAATTACTTCCCGGCTTTTACCGGCTGTGACGGAGAACTCCTTTAGCGGGGAGAGAGAAAAGTTATGTTATAATATTATAAAGCGCAAAAGCCGTCTCAAAATTGCTTTTAAGACGGCTTTTTAATTAGATTTAACTAAAGCAGGTGAATTTATTTTACTTCTTCAAAATCAACATCCGTAACTTCGGAATCATTTTGCGGTGGATTGCCATTGCCACCCTGCTGTTGATTATCCTGTGGACCGGCTTGTCCGCCGCCTTCAGTTTGCTGGGTAGCCTTATACATTTCCTCGCTGGCAGCTGTCCAGGCTGAATTTAGCCTTTCGGTTGCTGCATCAATGCCCGCAAAATTTTGGTTTTTGTGGGCCTCTTTGAGTTCTGCAAGTGCAGTTTCAATGGGGCCTTTCTTATCAGCCGGCAATTTATCGCCGTACTCTTTCAATTGTTTTTCAGTACTAAAGACCAATGCATCGGCATTGTTCAGCTTATCCACCTCTTCCTTGGCCTTGCGGTCGGTTTCGGCGTTAGCGGCTGCTTCATCTTTCATGCGCTTAATTTCAGCTTCTGAAATTCCGGAGGAGGCTTCGATTCGAATTTGTTGTGATTTACCGGTGCCTTTATCCTTGGCAGAAACGTGTAATATACCGTTGGCATCAATGTCGAAGGCAACTTCAATTTGTGGCACTCCACGTGGAGCGGGCGGGATACCATCAAGATGGAAGCGGCCAATGCTCTTGTTATCGCGGGCCATTGGGCGTTCGCCCTGAAGCACATGAATCTCAACCGAGGGTTGGCTGTCGCTTGCAGTGGAGAAAGTTTCAGATTTCTTGGTGGGTATGGTGGTATTGGATTCAATAAGTTTAGTCATAACACCACCCAGTGTTTCAATTCCAAGGGAAAGAGGAGTTACATCAAGCAGCAGTACATCTTTCACCTCACCGGTGAGTACGCCACCCTGTATAGCAGCACCAATAGCTACCACCTCATCAGGGTTAACCCCTTTTGAAGGAGCTCTTCCAAAGAATTCTTCAACCACTTTCTGAATAGCGGGGATACGTGTTGATCCACCTACCAGAATTACCTCATTGATATCGGAGGTTGTAAGACCTGCATCCTTAAGCGCTTTTTTACAAGGTTCAATGGTAGCGCGGATCAGGCTATCGTTAAGCTGCTCAAACTTTGCACGGGTAAGATTGCGCACCAAATGTTTTGGAATACCATCTACCGGCATAATGTAAGGCAGATTTATTTCGGTTGAAGTAGAACTTGAAAGCTCAATTTTTGCTTTCTCGGCAGCTTCTTTTAGCCGTTGCATTGCCATGGGATCGCGTCTCAGATCAATGCCCTCATCTTTCTTAAACTCTTCGGCCAGCCAGTCTATAATGTTGTGGTCGAAGTCATCACCACCCAGGTGGGTATCACCGTTGGTTGATTTTACTTCGAAAACGCCATCGCCCAGTTCGAGAATGGAAATATCAAAAGTACCTCCACCCAGGTCGAATACAGCTACTTTAATGTCTTTATTTTTCTTATCCAATCCATAAGCCAAAGCTGCTGCTGTAGGCTCATTGATGATTCGTTTTACCACCAGACCGGCAATTTCACCGGCTTCTTTTGTGGCCTGCCGTTGCGAGTCGCTGAAATAGGCAGGAACAGTAATAACTGCCTCATTAACGGTTTGTCCCAGATAATCTTCAGCCGTTTTCTTCATTTTCTGAAGTACCATAGCTGAAATTTCCTGAGGAGTATAGTTACGATCTTCAATCTGAACGCGTGGAGTATTGTTATCGCCCTTGATCACTTTAAAAGGCACCCTGCTGATTTCTTTCGACATCCTGTCGTAGGTTTCACCCATAAATCTCTTGATGGAAAATATGGTGCGCTCGGGATTGGTGATGGCCTGCCGTTTGGCAGGATCGCCAACCTTGCGCTCTCCGTTGTCGGTAAAAGCCACAACCGAAGGTGTAGTTCTGCGCCCTTCACTGTTGGGTATAACTACAGGCTCATTGCCTTCCATTACAGCCACACATGAATTCGTGGTTCCAAGGTCAATTCCTATAATTTTTGCCATAATAATTTTAGTATTGTCGTGAATAAATAAGTTTTCACTGTATAGTCAATCATTATGCCAATTTGCATACATCCCTTAAACCTGAACCAATTTCATCATCAGGCACGAACCTATCACGCTGATTACATGGACATTAGCATAATAATTAATGATAATTTTTACCCACATGGGCTAAACTTCAGGATTGAAGTACGAACTGACAGTTCGTCAGTGTGGCTTAACATTCGCTAATTGCCGGGTTTTTTTATAAACTTAAGATTCCCGGCCATCAGTCGCTGCTCGGTGGGCACACCAATGGTCATTACTTTACCGGGGCGGTTTGAATCGCGTGTATTTACAGACAAGCGGCAGGAAAATAAGCCAATACCATTGTCGATATTGGTATATTCCGGTTTATCCTGAACGATACCCGATGAGGGCTCATTTACTTCCATGTAGGTGTTCAGGTCATCGCCTGATATATCAAATATAACTTCCGCGCGGTTTACCAAACGTGCCACAACCTGGTCTTCTGATATTTCGCTGCCGGGCTTGTATGGAATTTTGGAGTTGGCCATGTTAAAGAAACCTTCAGGTTTATACTGTAGTTCCATTTGCTGACCACCGTTAATGTCTACTGATTTCTCAGTGCCTAATGCCCAATCCACATACCTGAATAAGGTGTCTGAACTTCCCCGAATCAATTCATCAAACCAAAACCGAAGTGTAACATCGTAACGTTTCCCATTTTTAGCCGATCTCCATTCTATTTTTTGGGCATACTCGGAGGTAAAGTTAATGACTGGCTGCCCCGGCCTGGGCGTTGAAAATGAAAAGTCATAAATTAGCGGTGTGTGAGAAGTTACAACTTTGCCGGTTTTTTTGTTGGTGATTTGAAGCCGATATGTTCTGGAACCGTAATCTGAAGGTATTTCGTACTCAGCGCTGAAAACCTGCTGTTCCGGATAATAAAAAATTCCGGGGTTTTTATTGGCAATGGTGGTGGTATCAAACACAATAGTATGTGTTACTGTCTCATTCTTTATCTCTTCAATTATCACCTCCAAATCATCGTGGTATGACATTGAATCCGGCTCTTTGGCAAAAACCAGGGCATTGCCTTTGCCCAGGAAAGCCTTATTGATTTTTAAATAATGTACGCTGTCATTCTGGCTAAGCAAACCATACACAACGGTAATGTCTTTGTAATCGGCCGTAATATCAAAATCAGTTTCACAGGCAGAAAAAATGAGTGTGGAAAAGAGTGTAAGAAGTAAAAACAAACGGATCTTCATAAGATAAACAGATTAAGTGTGCAAAATTAGCCATTTTATGTGAATTAGATTAAAAATGAACGAAAAATGACAAAGGGACAGATTGCGATAAAATGATTCCTTTATTGTTTTCTTTTGTAGCTTTGCTGTGTGGATAAACATTGTTTCCCTTAAAATATTCAGATATGACTGACAATAAGATTTCCAATTTTGGCAATGTAACGAAAGTTACCACCCATGTACTCCATGAAATGAAGTTGAAAAATGAGAAGATTGCCATGCTTACGGCCTATGATTATTCTATGGCGCGATTGCTCGACACAGCAGGCATTGATGTGATTCTTGTCGGCGATTCGGCATCCAATGTAATGGCCGGGCACACCTCTACCCTTCCCATAACCCTGAATGAAATGATATATCATGGTTCATCGGTAGTGAGGGCTGTGAATCGTGCTTTGGTAGTTGTGGATATGCCATTTGGAACTTATCAGGGAAACTCAAAAGAAGCTTTGAATTCTGCTATCCGCATCATGAAAGAGACCGGAGCTGATGCGGTGAAGCTAGAAGGTGGCAGTGAGGTACGCGAGTCGGTGGAACGCATTCTCTCAGCCGGCATACCTATTATGGGCCATTTGGGACTTACTCCGCAATCCATTCATAAGTTTGGAACCTATGTAGTTAGAGCTACCGAAGAAAGCGAAGCCAATAAGCTCGTTGAGGATGCACATTTACTCGAAGAAGCAGGGTGCTTTGCCATAGTGCTTGAGAAAATTCCTGCCAAACTGGCGACTTCTGTTGCCGCAGCAGTAAAGATACCCATTATTGGTATAGGTGCAGGACCCGGTGTGGATGGTCAGGTGCTGGTATTGCATGACATGCTCGGGATTACCCAGGAATTTTCACCCCGCTTCCTGCGCAGATACAACAACCTGAGCGAAGAAATTATGGGTTCAGTTTCTGCTTACATCCATGATGTTAAAAGCGTTGATTTCCCGAACAACAAAGAACAATATTGATTTACTTCATTTGAACTTTCGTTATACATTTTCTCTGCCTGCAGGCGAACTATCACGCACGAGTCTATGCACCTTACTCTGCCAGAAATTCTTTTTGAAGACAATCATTTATTGATTGTAAACAAACGGGCCGGAGATATTGTGCAGGGTGATAAAACGGGAGATGAGCCCCTGCCCGAAATTTTAAAAACTTATCTTAAGGAAAAGTACAACAAACCCGGCCGCGTTTTTTTGGGTGTTGTACATCGGTTGGACCGTCCCGTAAGTGGAGCAGTTATATTTGCCCGTACTTCAAAAGCACTTACCCGGCTTACTAAAATGGTGAAAGCCAGAGAAATACATAAAACCTATTGGGCCCTGCTTAATCAACAGCCTGCAAATGATGGGGGAAGGTTGGTGCATTTTCTTCGGAAAAATGAGAAGGAAAATAAGTCGTATGTTGTGAAGCCGGAAACATCAGGGGCCAAAGAAGCTATACTTGAATATAAATTACTCGCTTCATCCAAAACAATGCACCTGATTGAAATAGAGCTTATTACCGGGCGACATCATCAAATCAGGGCACAGATGTCAGCCCTGGGTACACCCATTAGAGGTGATGTTAAATATGGTGACAAACGGCCAAATCCGGATGGCTCAATATGTCTGCATGCACGCAGCCTCAGTTTTCTGCATCCCGTTAGCGGTGAACAAATCACTATTGAAGCCACTTTACCTCAAATCAATGTCTGGCAGTATTTTGAATCATATTAACGGATTTATTATGACAAAATATATAATTCTGGGTTTCTTTCTCTGTTTTTATACCGGTTTGCATGCTCAGTTTTACGATATAGGCCAGGAAGCATCCTCCACCAAATGGTCATTGATTGAGGTGCCCGGATTTGACTTCGTGTTTCCGTCGACATACAGTCATCAGGCGAAGCGGGCTGTGCAACAATTTACGCTGCATGCACCTCACGCCACGGAACAGTGGAAAGTTAAGCCGCGCAAAACAACGATAGTTTTTCATCCTTACCAGGCCACTTCAAATGCTTACGCGGTTTGGGCTCCCCGGCGCATTGAGGTATTGACTACACCACCTCAGGACTTATATGCCCAACCCTGGATGGAACAGCTTGCGCTGCATGAATACAGGCACATGGTACAATTGGCACGGCTTGACAGGAATACGCTGCGCTATTTTGGATGGATTCTGGGACAGCAGGCCGTACCCGCAGCGACCGGAATATTTTTACCTACATGGTTTCTCGAAGGAGATGCTGTAATGACAGAAACAGCCTATAGCCATTCAGGAAGAGGACGAGTACCTGATTTTGCCATGCCACTTCGGGCACAGCTCATTGAAAAAAATACTTATTCCTATGCCAAAGCCAGCCTGGGTTCATACCGGGATTTTGTACCTGACCATTATACGCTGGGATACCACATTATAGCCGCTGCCAATATTAATCACGATACAATGCCCTGGGAAACTTCACTTGAGAACATCTCCAGGTTAAACAGCCTCAGGCCGTTCAATTACGGGATAATGTCTACCGTGCACTTAGACAAGCATAATTTGTATCAGGAAGCCATGACCACCCTCACCGAAATGTGGCAGCCCTCAGTAGAAGCTAAAGAGCATTTTATAAACATTAATCATCATACCGGCATATATACAAGCATAAGCAGCCTGAGTATGCTGAATGATACAACAGGGATTTTTCTGATGAGCAGTCTGGATAAAATTCCTGCATTTTACTGTATCAATTTAAAGACAAGAGCGATAAAAAAGATACATACGCCGGGGTATGTATCGGGCAACCACACCGATGGTTCGTCAGGCAAAATGGTTTGGGCTGAATTTCGTCCGCACAGGCGTTGGCAGATGAATTCATACAATGATTTGTTAATCTATAACGATAGTCTGGCAACAGTGCAGCGTTTCGCCTTGCGTAAAAAGATATATTCTCCTGTAATCAAAAGGGATGGGTCAGCGGTAGCTGCCATCGAATATACCCGCGAAGGCAAACCCGAACTTACAATAATTAAAGGCAATGCCTCATTCAACATCGCTTTGCCCGACACTTTGCACGCTGCCATGCCCGCATGGACAAAAGATGAAAACAGTGTATTCTGGATTGCCACCTCATCACAGGGCAAGGCCATTGCACTAACGCATCTTAAGAACGGGGCTACATCGTTGGTTACCCGCTATGCATACCGGGAAATAAGTCATCCAAAATGGCATGACCAACATTTATATTATCTTGCTGATTGTGAAGGTGTAACACAACTTTGCAGGTTGAAGCCGGAAGATGGAAAAATGGAGCGAATTACTACCGCTACCTATGGCGTAGGTGATTATGCTTTTTACAATGACAGCATCTTATACACCTCTTACACATCGGAAGGTTATCGCATGGCCATCATTGCCAATAAGTCAGTATCAGCGGGTACAGAGTCTGGATCCTGGCCGCTGGCCGCTGCACTTAGTGATTCATTGGAGGCATTTAAGCCTACGGCCACCATTGTCAATAACGCACATACAATTAAACGTTACCGCAAAGGCAAACATCTGTTTAATTTTCACAGTTGGGCACCATTGTATATTGATGCTGACAATGAGCGCATTCACCCCGGAGTATCCATTATGAGCCAGAACATACTGAGCACCATGTTTATTACTGCCGGGTATACCTTTGATCCGCTGGAACAGCGAGGCACTTTTCGCACCTCATTAACATGGAAGGGCTGGTACCCTGAAATTTCATTAGATATGGCCGGTGGAGGCCGTTCAGTTACTTACGCAGACGAAAAGGGTAAATTGTGGGATTTAGAATGGACAGAAACCAATGCAGGCTTAAGCTCCCGTATTCCGTTAAACTTCTCTTCAGGCCCTTACAACAGGGGACTTATTCCCCAATTGGATTTGACTCACACCAATATTCATTTTCAGAGTGACCGGCCCGGCAAATTTTTTGAAGGCAACTTAACTACACTAACTTATAGCGTGTTGGCTTATGCGCACAGGCGAATGGCAAAACGGGATTTAGCCCCTCGCCTTGGAGCAAATCTGAAGTTGACATTCCGACATTCACCCCTCGGTGATGTCTCGCCTGGCCATATTGGTGCAATAGAATCCCGGGTCTACCTGCCCGGAATAGGCCGTAATCACTCCATATCTGCTTATATGGCTTTCCAAAAAAACAGACCCGGCGATTATATATATGCAAACCTGATAAGTTTTAGCCGGGGATACGAGAGCTTTATAGCTTCCAATACATTGGTGAGCAGCAGGCTGAATTATGCAATGCCCCTGGCTTATCCTGATGTGGAAATTAGAGATATAATATTTATCAAAAGAATAAGGACCAATCTGTTTGCTGATTTTACCACAATGAAAGTAAATAGCAGTCAGAACTCCTACAATGCCCTGGGCGTGGATGTAATCATGGATACTCACATTTTAGACCTGCCCCCGGAATCAAGTATCGGAATCAGAAGTATATACCGTACCGGGGAATCGGATTTAGTATTTATATTATTGTGGACAATAAACTTATCCGATTTTTAAATTAATACAAAAAATAGTGCTATTTTCGTATCATAACAAAACAGGTTATGACTTTTCCTTTTCGGCTCCTGGTTTCAAGCATGGTTATTCTTGTTTTGATATACCTGCTACCGGGATTGTATTCGAACAATCTATTGACTACTCTGGGTGTATCTGTGACGCTTGGAGCGGCTATCACTATGATTAAACCCTTTATCCTTATGGTATTACATCAG
>JAQVEI010000083.1 GCA_028697695.1 Lentimicrobiaceae bacterium | reverse complement strand
TCCCCCGAAGGACCTTACATTTTGTTGCAATCCCAATCCGTGAACGATGTTTCCTCCAACAACAACCAACTGGCTGAGTTTGGAGAAGTGTTTGCCTTCAATATGTCGCTGAAGAATGTTGGCAACACGGTTGCTCAGACACTGAGCGTTGAATTGAGTACTACCAGTGAATTTGTTGACATCCGAACTGCACAGGAAGTCTGGCACGATATTGCACCCGGAGAAATTCAGGAGCGTGAAGCTGTATTTAGCATCAAAGCAGCCGATTTTCTTCCTGATCAGCATGTAGCAGAGTTTACGATAAGTGTTACCGATGGAACCGAATCATGGTCATCAAAATTCAGCCTGATTCTGAATGCGCCCAAATTGCAAGCCTATGAATTGCTGGTAGATGATTATCTGAATGGCAGCGGAAACGGTAACCACAGAATGGATCCGGGGGAAAATGTTGTCTTATCTATACCGGTAATGAATGTGGGCCATTGTATGGCTGAAAATACCATTTCACATTTGTTCACCACTACAGAGGGTATTGATATCGAATTTGTTGAATACGTGAATGGTAACATAGAGGCTTCGAATGTTAAAAATGCGGTGTTCAGGGTGGCTGTAAGTCCCGATATACCTATTGGAACTCCCGTGGAGCTGTTTTTCGTTGCCGAATCGGGATTGTATACCCACACACGTATTTACAACCCATCGGTAGGGTTAATTATTGAAGATTTTGAAACCGGAGATTTTTCGGCCTTCGACTGGCAAATTAACAGTAACCTGCCCTGGGCTATTGTGAATACAAGTACTTATTCTGGAAATTTTTCAGCAAGAAGCGGTGCTATTGGCAACAACACATCCAGTGTGCTGCAAATTTCAATGGACGTGGAAGCAAATGATGAAATTTCATTTGCCCGCTCGGTATCAAGCGAAAGCGGATATGACTTTTTGAAATTCTACATCGATGGTGTAGAGAAGGGTTCATGGTCAGGAGATGTTGCCTGGGAGGTGGTTTCTTTTCCGGTTACTCCGGGGCAGCATACCTTTAAATGGGCCTACAAAAAAGATTATAGTGTTACCGGTGGGCAGGACGCTGCATTTATTGATGACATTATCTTCCCTTCGGGCCTCCCTTCCGGTTCTTCTACACAATTAAATGCAGAAACCTTCTCATACCCCGAAGTGGTATGTGCGGGTGAGCAAGCCCATTTGTATGCTTTCGTGCGCAATGCTGCAGGACCGGTGAGCTATTTGTGGTCACCCGACAGTCTACTTTCAAATCCCGAGATTTTTAATCCAATAGCCACGGTTCATGATACAACAATGTTCACCTTGCAGGCGAACGCTTTCATACAATCGTTTGATACCACACTTCAACTGCCTGCTGTACCTTTGCCGGACAAACCTGTTATTGAATTGGTTGGCAATGTTCTTGTTTCGAGTGCTGCGGAAGGTAATCAGTGGTACAACAGCCAAGGGATGATTGAGAATGCTGTTTATCAACAATTTGAACCACAGGAAACCGATTATTATTATGTAGTTGTAACTGCTCCGCTTGAATGCGGACAGGCAACTTCTGACGAGCTCTACGTTACAGTGGTTGAAGCGCATCACGACTTAGCTCAACAACAATTTGCTTTTTATCCCAACCCGGCAGGCAAAGTGATCAACATTACGCTTAATCTGCCGGCCTCCGGTGAAGTACGCATTAGCTTATCCGATATTTCGGGCCGTGAAATAAGAGAATTCTACCAGGGTAGTGTTGGCACCGGAATACATACTTTGTCATTCAACGTTCATGACATTATGCCCGGCATGTATATGCTCAATTTCCACTCTGCTACCCATTCAAAATTAAGCAAGCTCATAATTACCCAATAAATCACATTTCGATGAAAATCAAACAAACACTCATTGCTTTACTGTTTTTAAGCTTTATCGCACCTGTCTTTGGACAAAACTGGATAGATCTGGGTTCGGCTCAACCTGCTCCGGTAATTACCACCCTGGTTTCAGGAAGTGAGAGCCATTCGGTTATCTCGGTTCAGGTACCCGGATTCAGTTTGAACCCGGTACAAACGCCCCGTGGAGAAGCATTTTACATTAATGTGGACGGCGCTACCCCATTGCTGGAAAAGGGTATGCCCGATTTGCCAAAAGTTACCACTTCGCTGCTGATCCCTGATAAGGCTCATATGGAGGTGAAGATAGTTTCTTCTGCTTACATCGATTATCCATACATGGATATAGCTCCATCCAAAGGTAACTTTACACGTGATATAGATCCGGCAAGTGTGGCGTATACATACGGGAGTGCATACGAGCGGGATGCCTTCTTTCCGGAATCACAGGCATGGTTACGCGAGCCTTACATCTTTCGCGATTACCGCGGCCAGGCACTTGTTATTCAGCCTTTTGTATACAATGCCGTAACCAAAACCCTTAGGGTTTATTATCAGATGGAGATAGAGGTAGTTGCAAACGGCATTTCAACAGTAAATATCCGGGAGCATTCCACCGGGAAAAGTGATATTATTGATAGCGATTTCAATAAAATTTATGCCCGTCATTTTTTGAACTACAATCAGGGTAGCCGGTATACGCCGCTTGAAGAGCAAGGCAACATGCTCATTATCAGTCATGGGCCCTTTATGGCTGCTATGGAAGATTTTGTAACCTGGAAAAAAACCATTGGTATACCTGTTGAGATGGTAAATGTGGCTGACATCGGAAACAATGCCACAGCAATAAAAGCGTATGTAGCGGATTATTACGCTACCAACGGATTGACTTTTCTTTTGCTGGTAGGTGATCATGCCCAGGTGCCAACCATCACTTCTGGCAACCTCGGCGGACCGAGCGATCCCGCCTATGGGTATCTGGAAGGCAATGATCATTACGCTGAACTCTTCGTGGGCAGATTCTCGGCCGAAAATGCGACTCATGTGCAGACTCAGGTTGCCCGTACTATAGAATACGAAAAAAACCCTGATGTTTCCATCGACTGGTTTTCAAAAGGATTTGGTATAGCTTCGAGCGAAGGCACCGGAGATAATGGGGAATACGACTGGGAGCATATGCGCAATATCCGTACCGACCTGATGGGCTATACCTATACAGCCATTGGTGAGCTTTACGATGGTAGCCGCGGTGGAGAAGACCTGCAGGGGAATCCTACCTCTTCAATGGTTTCGACTGAAGTTAATGAAGGCAGAAGTATCATCAACTACACCGGCCATGGCAGCCAAACCTCATGGGGTACCACCGGATTCTCAAATACGGGCATAAACGGGCTTACCAACAATCACATGTGGCCGTTTATTATCTCGGTAGCTTGCGTAAATGGAGAGTTCCTCTATGGCACCTGCTTTGCAGAAGCATGGCTTAGGGCCAGCAATACCAATGGCCCCACCGGAGCTGTGGCTACGCTCATGTCAACCATCAATCAAACCTGGAATCCTCCCATGCGCGGGCAGGACGAAATGGTTGATATACTGTGTGAGCTTAAAGAAGGAAATATTAAACGGACCTTTGGTGGCATAGCTGTGAATGGCTGCCTGGGCATGAATGATGCATATGGAAGTGCCGGTGCCGATATGACGGATACCTGGCTTATCTTTGGCGACCCTTCCCTGATGGTACGTACGGCCAATCCTGCAAACCTGGTTGTTAACCACTCCCCCGTTGCTTTTACCGGCTCGGACGTTTTTGAAGTTAACTGTAATGCTGAAGGCGCCTTTGCGACACTTAGCCAAAATGATGAAATCCTGGGATGTGCCCCTGTGGTAAATGGCACTGCACTCATATCTATTCCTATACTAACCGAAGTAGGCAGCATGAAACTTGCAGTAACTGCCTTTAACCATGTACCATATATGGCTGATATTGATATTATGCCCCTCGAAGGACCTTATGTGGTGTATGAAAATCAAATAATTAATGATGGTGCCGGTAATGGTAATGGTCAACTGGACTATGGCGAATCGGTATATATGGCTTTGGGATTCAAAAATATTGGTACCGAAGATATTGCCGATGTTCTGGTAAATATAAGCACAAATGACCCATACATTACCCTGATTGATACCAGCGAAACCTATTCGCTTATTGAGGCCGGTCAAATTGTGTCAATTGATGATGCTTTTTCATTAAGCATAAGTGCTGATGTGCCTGATAAATACCGTGCTATTATAAATTATACTGCCGTTTCGGGCGACCATTCCTGGAATGGAAAATTTGAAATTGTGGGCCACTCGGTTACCCTATTGTATAGTGGAGTAGCTGTTTCTGATGTGAACGGCAACAACAACGGCAAGGCTGATGCGGGTGAAACTTTTGAATTAAATCTCTCTATCCTGAATGCCGGGACAGCTCCGGCTTACAATGTTACCGGAGTTCTTACATCAACCGATCCTTACATTTTGATTAACGTGGACAGCATCAATTATGGCAGCCTGCCCGGATACGAGAGTCTGACTGCCGGATTCACAGTTACCGCACTGCCTACCACGCCTCAGGGTCATCAGATTAATTTTAACTTTGAAATGATGTCGGACAGTGGCTTCTATGCCACGAATAATTTTTCGATTGTCGTTGGCCAGATTCCGGTACTTATTATCGATATGGACAAAAACCACAATTCAGGACCCATCATTAAGCAGTCTCTTGCCAACTTAAACATTTCGGCTACGTATACTACTTCATGGCCCTTGGTTTTAGGCTCATACCAGTCGGTTTTTGTTTGCCTGGGGGTATATCCCAACAACTACGTGCTCACCTCCTCACAAGGTCAATCGCTGGCCAACTTCCTGAATGGTGGCGGTAAGGTTTATATGGAAGGTGGCGACACCTGGGTATACAATCCGGTAACTCCGGTTCATCCCATGTTTAAAATTGAAGGGCTGAATGATGGAAGTAATGATTTACAAGTACTATCGGGTATTGATGGAACAATGACGGCCGATCTTTCATTTACCTATAATGGAGACAACAGGTATATTGATCGTATTGAACCCATTGGTGAAGCTGTAGCCTTGTTCCGCAATTCCGTTCCGGATTACATCAGCGCAGTAGCCAACGATGGAGGTACGTATAAAACCATTGGAAGTTCATTTGAATTTGCCGGATTGAAAAATGGTGAAGGGCGTTCAGTGAAAGATACACTTATGGCCATCTATGTGGATTTCTTTAATTTGAGCAACACCCCGCCCTTACTGGCCAACTTTATTGCATCGCAACTTAGGGTGTGTGAAAATGAAGAAATAATATTTAATGATTTTTCAGCAGGTAGCATTACAAGTTGGCAGTGGAGTTTTCCGGGTGCAACCCCTGATACCTCAAATGAACAAAACCCGGTGGTAAGCTACCGTTTGCCGGGTACGTATGATGTTACGCTTACCGTTTCAGATGGAGTTACGCAAAATACAACCGTTAAAACGGCCTACATTATGGTAGATTATTGTTTGAATACCGACTTTAAAACCGAAGAAAGCGTAAGAGTATTTCCAAATCCGTTTACCCGGATGTTTACCGTAGATCTTCAGGCTCTGACGGGAAAAGTCAGCCTCGATATATACGATTATACCGGCAAATTGTGCCAAACCCGGGAGGTTGTGGCACCCGGAATGGTAACGGTGGATATGAGCCGGTTTAATACAGGTTTGTATATCCTTAAGGTGCGCAACAATAAAGAAGTACAAACCATTAAGTTGGTCCATACCAAATAGGTTTTAGTTATATGTGGTGAAGAAAGAACCACAGAGGCACAAAGGACACAGAGAAATATCTATGCGCTCGGTGGCTTTGTAGTGAAAAATAACCACAGAGGCACAAAGGACACAAAGAAAATTCTGTGCGCTCTGTGCCTTTGCGGTGAAAAAAACCACAGAGATACAAAGGACAAAAAATCTCTGAGACCTCTGTGCATTTGTAGTGAAAAAATAACCACAGAGGCACAAAGAAAACAAAGAAAACTCTGTGACCTCTGTGCATTTGTAGTGAAAAAATAACCACAGAGGCACAAAGGACACAAAGAAATATCAGTGTGCTCTGTGCATTTGTAGTGAAAAAAACCATAGAGGCACAAAGAACACAAAGAAATAAGAGTGTGATCTGTGCATTTGCGGTGAAAAAACCACAGAGATACGAAGGACAAAAAATCTCTGTGACCTCTGTGCCTTTGTGGTAAAAAAATAACCACAGAGACACAAAGAACACAAAGAAGACTCTGAGACCTCTGTGCATTTGTAGTGAAAAAATAACCACATTGCTCCTCAAAATGTTTGAGGGTAAAATTTAATAAAAGTTAAGGCAAATATCCTGAACCAATTGTTATGCAGAAATGTTATTACTTTGGTACAGGTGAAAAAGCGTTTGATTCAGATTAATCGCCAAATGCTGAACATTCATGGTAATGAATGTTCTTTTGAAAATCCGGATCAACTGATTAGAAAAAATGATTTAAAAGCTAAGAATGATTGGCCGGGTTTACAGGGCAAATCCGAACGAAAATAGTGTAGCATGTGAAATTTAACACTTTTTACCAATAGGTGGTTTCTTTTTTAATGGTGTTTATCTATTTTTGTAATTGATTCTGAATAGCTAAAGATGAAATACCTGAATTAGTCATTTCATAAGTTTTATTTATTATTAACTAAATTATTTATTAATACCCATGAACGACACAAACAAAATGGTAAAGATCGGCGTATTTTACGACGGTAATTACTTTCTTCATGTAAGTAATTATTATTATTATGAGCATGAACGTAACGCGAGAATAAGTATTGAGGGATTACACAATTTTATTCGTTATCGTGTTTCAAAAGAAGAGGGAGTTGATCAACGCTTATGCCACATTGTTGATTCTCATTATTTCAGGGGACGATTAAGTGCATATGAAGCGCAAAGCAGTGAAAATAAGCTGTATGCGGAACGTATTTTTGATGATATCCTGATGGGGGAAAAAGTGATTACCCATTATCTTCCCTTGCGCATGAGAGGCGGCAAACGCGAAGAAAAAGGTATTGATGTATGGCTGGCTCTTGAGGCGTATGAACTTACCATGTTTAAGAAGTTCGATGTGCTGGTGCTGATTGCTTCTGATGGCGATTATGTCCCGCTGGTACGTAAACTCAATACTTTAGGTACCCGTGTAATGCTGCTTGGCTGGGACTTCCGTTATCAGGATATGAACGGTCGCGAAAGTGTTACCCGCACCTCTCAGGAATTGCTCGAAGAGGTCACCTATCCGGTAGCAATGCACGAACTTATTGAAAACAGGCTGAACAAAAATGATGCGGTAATAGCCAACCTCTTTGATAAACAGGACGAAAATCGTCTTAAATTTATCAATAAGCCGGTACCCGAAGGTATTCAACGAAGCCGCACCCTGAACATGAAAAGTGGTTATGGATTCATCGCCTTCCCCCCGAACAATTTATTCTTCCATTACGAAGACGTAATTGATGGGAATTTTAATGAAATTTTGGATGGGGATATGGTTGAATTCGAAATCCGGCGAAACGAGAGAGGCGAAGAGGTAGCATATAACGTGCGCAAAATTGAGCCGGGACTTTTAGAGTAAAACCAATATCGGATTACCCACCTGGTGTATTGTTGCCCCGGTCACCAAAGAGTATATTTTTGACCGCTTGCCACATGATCTATTCAGATTATCAGTGGTTTCATAGACGGCATTTTGTGCTCTGTTAAGATATATCTCTGAGAATCAAGGCATTGGCTAATGATGTTTTTACGATAATTCATCCGGCTAATGTCTTAACCGGGCATCTGACGGGCATCTGAAAAAATAAATTCTGCTTTGCTATAATTTATAGAATGCATTGAGGATCAGAGCATCGCTAAACTGCCCATGCCCCCAAAAACGCCAAACATCACCGGTGTGCCGGTATTTTCGTATCGAGAATAAAGAATTTTCGGTACGTAACCCCATGCTCACTTTGTCGGTAACATTTACCATTAATCCGGCGGTAAAGCACACATTCTGTTTGCTGAAAGGTGAATGGGTGAGTTTTTCCCCGTTAAATTTCTCGCCTGAATGGAGCAGAAAGTTCGCGGAGAATCCGCCTTCAAAACCCATTAAATTGTTGTATTGATACCGGTAAATCAGTGGCAGGGTAACATATCCCAGTCGCATGATGTATGTATCGTACTGTCCTTTTTCCTGGTCGGGGTTTTCCCGGCTTCCCTTTTGTATATAACCCAACTCCATTTGCAGAAAGGATTTTTTACCTATGGGCAGGCTTACCCAGCCACCGGCATTGAGCCCCGCCTTGTTGTATCCCGAGTAAGTATCACCGGCCACCTGACTACCTACAAGTCCTATATGAATGCCGCCAATAAACTCTTGTGCCCAGGCAGATTGCTGAATAATCAGG
>JAQVEI010000082.1 GCA_028697695.1 Lentimicrobiaceae bacterium | reverse complement strand
CGCTGCACAGGCCTACCGTTATGTAATTGAAAATTCTAATAACCCTGAGCTGGTAGCACGCTCGCGCGTGGCGTTGTTGCAAATTGAATATGAACAGATTATACGGCACTATCCCGTTAATCTAAATGAGATGCGTTCGCTGGAAAAGCGCTATGTATCCACGCTTGAAGAAGCCGGCACTTCGCCTTTGGCTTTCCCCTTGATGCGCAACCTGGCGCACATCAGGGCTTTTTACCTGGGCAATACCCGGCAGGCCATCGAAGGGCTTGAGACACTCATTTCCTATTCGGCATCTGACCCACTGATGCAGGCAGAAAGTAAGTTGGAACTGGCCGATATTATGCTGTTTACCGGCGAACCATGGGAAGCATCCCTGCTTTATTCGCAAGTTGATAAAGCCTTTAAAAATGAACCCATCGGTCACGAAGCCCGCTTCAGAGGCGCTCGTTTGTCATTTTATCTTGGAGAGTTCGAGTGGGCCAGGGCACAGCTTAATGTACTGAAAGCTGCCACCTCCAAACTTATTGCCAACGACGCCATGGCACTTTCCCTTCTGATTAGCGATAATATTGGCGCCGACAGCTCCACCACAGCGCTCAGCGCCTATGCTGCTGCAGATCTGCTGCTCTTTCGCAATCATACCCGGGAAGCCATGGCCATACTCGATTCCATGCTTACCGCATTCCCCGGTCATGAAATTACCGACGATGTGTTGTTGAAAAGAGCTGAAATTAATGTTAGTCAGGGCAATTTTGCCAAAGCTGCCGATGATTATTTACGTATAGCCCGGGAATTTTCCGATGGAGTACTGGCTGACGATGCACTCTTTAAGCTGGGCGTATTGTATCAGGATCATATTAAGGATAAAGAAAAGGCAATGGAGGCTTTCCAAAGGCTGCTGCTCGAACATCCGGGAAGTATCTTTGTGATTGAAGCCAGAAAAAGATTCAGAAACCTCAGAGGCGACAGCACCTCATAAATAACAGGTTTGTTTCTTAAATTGCCTTGTTGCTTTTATTGAATAAGACAAAGTTGCGTATTTCGCAACCGCATACTTTAAAATAGGGCGAACAGCCACACACTTATGGAGCCAATCCGAGCAAAAAAACATCTGGGTCAGCATTTCCTAAAAGATGAGGACATAGCCCGTCAAATTGTCAACAGCCTGAACCATACATGCGAAAATCTGCTGGAAATTGGCCCCGGAACCGGTGTTTTAACCAAATATCTGCAGCAGCTTCCCCTTAAAAAGTTTATTGCACTGGAGCTTGACAATGAATCGGTTCAATATTTAAAGAGAACCTTTCCTCAAATGGCCGGCAGCATTGTTGAAGGCGATTTTCTGCGCCTGCCGGTGGAAGAATTGTTCGATGCACCTTTTGCCATTATTGGTAACTTTCCTTACAATATTTCCAGTCAGATATTTTTCAAACTGCTCGAAAACCGCGACCAGGTTCCCGAGGTGGTGTGCATGCTGCAGAAGGAAGTTGCTCAGCGTATAGCCGCCTCACCCGGCAGCAGAACCTATGGTATTTTAAGCGTTCTGCTTCAGGCATGGTACAGCATTGAATACCTGTTTAATGTTGAGCCTCATGTATTTGTGCCACCTCCCAAAGTTACATCGGCAGTTATACGGCTTACACGAAACCAGGTTCAATCCCTGAATTGTGACGAGCAACTTTTCGTGAAACTGGTAAAAGCTGCGTACAATCAAAGGCGTAAAACGCTTCGCAATGGACTTAAACAGTTTAACTTCAAGCCCGATCCGGATCTGGATGCCATGCTAAGCCGCCGTGCCGAAACTTTAAGTGTGGAAGAATTCGCCTATCTAACCCGTCTGGTTGACGCTTCCTAAATAACTACTTATTCAAAATACGTATAATTTTCACTTTTATTCGTGAAAACACACAGCCTGCCCAGGTATCGATTATTTCCCGGCTTCTTCAGTCAAGAGAATATCATCATTTTGGGCGGGCAAGCCTAAGAAAAGTATGTTCAGCCTGCCAAACCGTAACAAAATAATGCAACGTGGTATGGTTTTCAACAAAGAGTTACCCGGGTTACTTACCTTTGCATTTCAAAAATTACTTGTATAGCTGTGGCAAAGCGATCCTATTTTGGCGACATATTAAGAGTGTTGAGCAGCAATGTATTCACTCTTTTTGCAAATTTGCTGGTAGCTATACTGTTGGCACGATTGCTTGGGCCACAGCAATACGGCTTGTATACCGCCATATTGGTGGTACCTGTTTTGGTGGTGAGCTTCTTCCAAATGGGCATACGCGGCACCACCATTCATATTCTGGGTTCGCGAACCGAAAAGGATGACAAAGTAATTTCGGCTGTATTTTTTATATTGTTGTTCACCTCTTTTTTGGGCATAGTATTCAGCGCTCTGGCTTATCTTTTTACCGATACCACCGGTTACACACCTTTGCTTATCGCACTGGCACTGGGCGTTATCCCCTTACGGCTAACCAATATTTACATCGGCGGCATTTTTCTGGGTAAAGAGGAAATACCCAAAGCCAATCTGGTAAACTGGCTCACCGGCCTGCTGATGCTGCTCTTAACCCTGTTACTGGTTTTGGTTTTAAGAGGTGGCCTGAGAGGTGCGTTGACTGCCATGCTATGGGCAAATTTTATTGTGGCCGTAGTGGCAATAAGTATGGTACTCCGGCAGTTTAAATTCCGGTTCAAAGCCGAAAAAACACTCGTTAAACGTATTTTAAAGACTGGTGTTGTTTTTGCCCTCTCCTTTCTGGTAATCCAATTAAACTACCGTGTGGATGTATTGCTGCTAAAAAAAATGGCAGGCGCAACCGAAACAGGTATCTACTCCCTTGGAGTATCCATTGCCGAGCTGCTGTGGCAAATCCCGCTGGCCATCGGGGTTGTGGTCATGAGCCGCAGCGCCAATGCATCTGACTTAAAGAAAATGACCTTACAAACCACACAGTTGCTGCGGGTTTCACTGATATCAGGCTGTTTACTCTCCATAGCCATCATAGTGCTTTCGCCCTGGCTGGTACCACTGGTTTTTGGAGAACAATTCATCCCAAGTGTTGCAGTGATGCAGTGGATAATGCCCGGAATACTTATGGTTATCGCTTTTCGTATTGTAAGCGGGCAACTATCAGGCATGGGGCGTCCCGATGTGGCTATTAAAGCATTTACGCCGGCTCTGCTGGTAAATGTTGGGTTAAACTACCTGCTTATTCCTAAATATGGTGCATGGGGAGCAGTAATGGCTACCAATCTCAGTTATGCCATGGCAACTTTCATTTATGTGGTGATGTTTGCACGCGTTACAGGAATACAGGTAAGAGCTATCTTTACATTTAGCAGAGCCGACTGGAACTTTTTGTCACGTTTCAGGCGAAAGTGAAATTTGTTACTTTTAAACCCTGAATTCGGGTTTTCCGGATAGATTCATAAGCGTGCTAATATCATTCATTATGCAAAAGAAAAAGGAGCAGCTTTCAAAAATTCGCCCACAACTTACTTCCACTGACAGAATATTGGAGATGGGGGCGCTGGCAACCATAGCCATTGCCTGGATGGTGGCTGTAATAACCTACACTTCCATGCCTGAAACCATCCCCATCCATTTTAACATTAAAGGTGAACCGGATGGCTATGGCTCAAGACTTACGCTGATGATTTTGCCGGCTATTGCTACCCTGACTATTCCTCCCATGGTATGGCTTAGCCGTTATCCCCATATTTTTAATTACGTAGTAAAAATTACACCCGAAAATCAATTGGTTCAATACCGTTTGGCTGCCCGCTTTATTCGGTTGATGGCTGCCGGAGTGGGGATAATATTTATTATCATTTTGCAGGCCATGATCACTTCTGCCGAAAGCAATAGGTATCCCAACGCTTTCATCCTTATTACAAGCATAGCCGCCATTAGTATAATTCCATTAATGGTTTATATCATCATCTCATCACGCTCGAAATAATTACACTACAGGCTTATATGCACTCATTGGTGTTGTGACACTTATTCGTATGCCGGTAAATTTATTCAGCATATCAAACGCGCCACCGGCTGTACCTACCATAGATTTTCACGCGCAACGTATTATCTTTGCAACGTTTCAATTCATCACATGGCTTCATCACCTCCCCTTCCGTTATTTTTCATCATCGGCCGGCCCCGCACCGGCACTACCCTTCTGCAGTCGTTGCTGGATGCGCATCCCAACATACAAATACCCTGGGAATGCCAGTTTGTACTTAATCTTTATCCCCGTTACGGAAAAATCACCAACTGGTCGCAGGAGCTTTTACTGGCATTCTATGATGATTTGCTTAAACAATGGCAGTTTAGCACCTGGAACATTGATAGGTACAAGCTCAGAGCGGACCTGATAAACGATGCAGGTAAAAACACATACCGAAATATTTGCGAAAAGGTATATCTGAACTTTATATCGCTTTATCCTAAGCACGACCTCAGGTGGATTGGCGATAAAAATCACGGCTACACCATTTATATCGACCGCCTGAAGCGCATTTATCCTGAAGCTAAGTTTATTTATGTGCTTCGCGATTATCGCGATAATTTCTACTCGGTAACGCGGGTCGATTTTGAGTTGCCGGTGGTATCGCTGGTCACCTATAAATGGAAATACTTTTATCGGCAGGCACTGTCAGCATCAAGGCGGTATCCCGGTGATGTTCTCTTTCTCAGGTATGAGGATTTGGCACGGGAGCCTGAACGGTATTTCGGGCAGGTATGCACTTTTCTGGGAATTGACTATCATGCATCTGTATTTGACTTCTATAAGAAAAAAGAGGAGGTGGCCAAAACCTACCCAACAGATGTTCTCGATAAGCATCACAAAAGCTTGTATAACCCAATAAATACCAGCCGTTTGAACTTATGGAAACAAAATCTGACACCGGTTCAGGTAAAAATTGCCGACATGATTGCCGGAGAATATGCGGTCTTGGCGGGTTATGAAAGACAATATGTGAATTTTGGGATGCTTATCCGCTTACGTGCCATTCCAGGTGTTGCCTATGCACGTTTACTTTACCTGCTTACCCATATTATTGACCGCTTCCCGTATCGCTGGCGCGAAAAAATCCTCAGCAAAGGCCCGTTGTGGTTGGCCGGCATTGCCGCTGAATGGTTGAATAAGAAACAGCAAACAAGATCAGCATAATCTGCTTAATCTGCGGGCCAGAATGATGAAACGCTGATAAGGCAGATTAAGCAGATGATACAGCGCGTATTTTATCCTATCTTTGTGCGGTTTCCAAAACAAACTATGGCAGCACCACCCACCCAGCCTTTTTTTTATATCATAGGACGGCCACGCTCCGGTACTACCTTGCTGCGCATGCTCTTCGAAGCGCATCCACAGGTAACCATACCCCCCGAAAGCCCCTTTATTGTATTTTTATATAAAAAATATGGGAATACAACCCTTTGGGATGAAGCCACCATCACAGCCTTTTGCGATGATGTAATGTCACAACGGTATTTCAGCAAATGGCTTATCGGGCGCGATACTTTGCTACAATGGCTGTTACAGGAAAAAGGCACCCGGACCTACCAGCACATGGTAAAAAAAGTATGCCTGGCCTATAAGTCGGTGTATCCAAAATCAAACATCGTATTGATTGGAGACAAAAATCCCGCGTATGCTTTGTATATCAACCGCGCGCATAAAATATTCCCCGAAGCTAAAATCATATATATCACCCGCGATTACCGCGACAATTACCTCTCCCTTACCCGGGTGAATTTTGAAGTCCCCATCGTTCCATTGGTAGTCTATCGCTGGAAATTTGCTTTGAAACTTGCCTTGAATCTCAAAAAGAAAAATCCGGGGCTGATATATATGATTCGCTATGAAGACCTGGCAGAAAACCCTGAACCTCACCTGAGGGAAATGTGCGATTTTCTCAACCTGCCGTTCGATGCTTCGGTGTTGTCCTTCTACAAAATGAAAGATGTGGTTGAACAGGCTTACGGCAATTCCGAAGAGATAAAAACCATACACCGCAGCCTTCTCAATCCTATATCAACCGACCGCTCCAACCGCTGGAAAGAAGAGATGACAGCATCGCAAGTTAGGCTGGCAGATATGGTGGCCGGCAAAATGGCCGAAAAAATGGGATACCACAGAGAATACACACGGTTTAACCTTTGGTTATCCATTAAAACCAGCCCTTTACTGCTGTATGCCAATCTAATGTACAGGGCATTGTTGCTGGGCAGCCGCCTGCCGTGGCGTTGGCAACAGCCATTAAATCGTTTCCTGGGGATCTTCCTGAAAACCTATTGGAAATTTAACCAGCGTAAAGTAAAAGCCTTAAAGTAAATACAAGGGTCCCGGCAGTATCTATAAAATCTCACGCTGATTAATTTTGTAACTTTAAGCAATTTACAAGCCGTATCAACCCCAAATCTGACGAATGTAGTGCTGAAAAATATGAACACACCCGGGGGTATAATTCCGGAGGACAATGACCGCAGCCTGCAGGCTTACAGGCCTCAACCTTCTGAGGATATCCCTGATTTGATGCATTATCGTAAGCGCATGAAACCGTCTTATGCGCTGGAAGCTATACTGGAAGGTATTCCGGTATTGATCGCTGATTATTATGGCAGCGGATTGGAAGTAATGCACGAAATCAGCAGACATGTAAAACATCATTATCAGGATTCATCCTTCACAGGGCAACGCGCCGGCAGAGCCGCTTACCGGGAATTATCCAACCGGGTATACCTGCAAATAAACAATCACCGTTTACAGGTACGCAAAGCGCCAGAAATTGGCTGGCTAAAAATACTCTATCCCGGCCTGCCAAATTTCCTGCTGCCTTTTCCGCAGGTGCAGGGACTGAACAGTTCATGGCAATGGTATAAAAATGGAATCTACATCCCGGTATTGCAACGTAAAATTCATCCCTGGTACGCTACATATTTTCCTACCCGTTTTGAGCACCTGGAATTGTTCGGAAACTGGCTAAAACAATACGGGGGAGCCAAAGGGCCGGCCATTGATGTGGGCATTGGCAGTGGCGTACTTTCAATGCAAATGCTCCGGCATGATATTGCACCTGTTTTTGGCACCGACATCAACCCGAATGCTATACTCGGCCTAAATGAATTCATTCAAAAAAACGGGCTACAATCCTCTCTTCACGTAAGTAAAGGCGATCTGTTTGATAATTGTCCTGAGCAAGCGGCGCTGATTGTATTTAATCCACCCTGGTTACCCGGAAGCGAGCTTTCCGCAGCTTTGGATGCAGCCATTTACTATCCGGAAGATCTTTTCCCCCGGTTTTTTGAACAGGCCGCCATGCATCTGCAAAATCAGGGACGTCTTGTAGTATTGTTTTCAAATCTGGCGGAGGTTACACAACAAGCAACCGTAAACCCTGTCATTCATGAACTGATTACCGGCAACCGCTTTCAAAAAGTGCAACTTATCACCAGGCATGTGCGGCCCGCCTCTGCAAAAACAAAAAGAAAACCCCTATCGCGGGCAAAAGAACTGGTTGAGTTGTGGGAGCTGAAGCTAAAATCAGATTAACTACATTTTTCCACACATGGTTATGCAAATCGAGACGAAACCTGAAAAGCGCACCTAAAAATATGCCTGCATCAGCAAAAGTTGAAATTTGAAGAGATGGAGCCCGCATTTCTTTTTCAAAACCATTTAGGGCAAATCATTTGCCAACAATTTCCGGCAGCTCCCGGTAGGTAAATCAGTTTAGTTCATTTAAATTGCTTTATTTTGCACCTGCCAAAACCATCAATTCATGTTGTTCAACTCTCTGGAATATCTGCTTTTCCTGCCACTGGTGGTCATACTTTATTTTACCATTGCTCCAAAATGGCGGTGGTTGCTGCTGCTGACAGCCAGTTACGTTTTTTACATGAGTTGGAAGACGGAATATGTATTACTCATTGCTTTTACAACACTGGTTGACTATCTGGTTGCTTTAAAAATCGCGCAACAAACCAGCAGGCGAAGTAAGAAGAACTGGCTTGTTTTAAGTCTGATAGTAAATCTGGGTATGCTCGCGGGGTTTAAATACCTTAATTTTTTTGCGGATACCGCCAATATGTTGTTCAGCTCAGCCGGTGCATCCCCACCATTTTCCCTGTATAAAATACTGCTTCCGGTTGGAATATCGTTTTATATTTTTCAATCTCTTAGCTATACCATTGATGTTTACCGGGGATACAGGAAGCCTGAAACTCATTTGGGAAAGTTTGCCTTGTATGTTTCCTTTTTCCCGCAACTGGTTGCCGGTCCTATAGAGCGTTCTACCAGTCTGTTGCCGCAAATTCATAAAGTGCATACATTTGATGAAGGCAGACTGGTTAACGGGTTAAAACTGATGTTGTGGGGATATTTTAAAAAGCTGGTCATAGCCGATC
>JAQVEI010000081.1 GCA_028697695.1 Lentimicrobiaceae bacterium | reverse complement strand
TACAATGCTCAAGGCGGTTATTGCGGCTGGTTTCTATCGATATCCCTCCCCAGGCTCCGGGTTCGGCAAGTACACCCCGGAATACAACCGGGTATTGACTGTTTCCCACTGCATTTAACATGCCGCCATTCTGAACGTACATCATCATGCCGTATTCAAATTCAAGTACTACGCCTTCACCAAGGTTCAAATCTTTATATACAAACACGCTTTCATCAAGCCGTATGGGAATTCCCGGGTTCGGAATGGTAAGGCTATTGTCAATGGTCATACCGTTATCCACTAAAATGTAAGGTTTGGAGTTGTTTGTGAATGTATTGGTATTGCCCAAGGTACCCAGCAAATTTATATCGCCACACCAAATGGGAGCATCCTCGCATCCGTCAATTACATTGTTTGAAAATACAGGCAACTTCCCATAATACATTACAATGCCATACATGGATGATCCCCTGATGGATGAGTTTGTCATGCGCAGGCTGCTGTTGCCATTCAGGCTTATGGCTGCCTCACTTGATGCATGACCACCGTTAATGAGTTGCACATAATCCATCAGGTTGTCGGCCCGGTTTGAATAGTAAACAATACCAGCCCATGATCCCTTATTGTTATTGTTTACCGGCCCGGTGAGTATTATCGGTTTTGTGGCTGTACCCACCATTTTTAAGCCGGCATTTTCGCCCACCACGATGCCTGCACTCACACCGGTAAAACCTATGGTTACTCCCGGCTCTATGGTGATAAGGGCGTTACCATCCAGGTAAAGCATATCGTTTACAATATAATCAATACCCGGGCCGCGATCAACAAGGGTACGATTGGCAGTCATGCTACCTTCAAGCAGTTCGGGGCCCGATGCAGTTACAGAAACATTTGTTGTATAGATAACGGTTGAACCATCTTCCGCGGTTACCGTAAAATTTAACGGTGTGGTAAAATTTAAACTGCTTCCCGAGGCCGGACTAACTGCAGCCTTTGCCGAAATCTCTATATAAGGAGTTAAATTGGCGGGGTCAGCCTCCGGCGGTAAGACAGCAGTAATAGTTTTCATGGATTCATCGATAGTGGCAGTTACCGGAGGGGTAAACTGGTCGAACCTGAATACCAGTATCTTTTTTTCTGATGACTTAACTTCCGGCTCCGAATCGTCTTTTTCGGAACAACCACTTAACAGTAAAATACCTGCAAATAAAAACATTACAAAAGGCAGGATGTTTTGTGTACACTTTTTCATCACGATTGTATTTTGGTTTAGGATACAAAATTACAGCCGCTATCTGCTGAGTACAATACACGAAAAAGGGGATTTTGCAGCTCGAGCCGGCTAATGTTGTGCCACACCCTTATGTTTTTGCTCACCGTATCGAAACATTTGCAGACGAATTGACTGATTATAAAGACAATAACCTGATAAAATATTATTAACAGCCATATCGCTTAGCGTTTTCAAATGCTTCCAATATGCGTACTGTATGGATTCTACAACGTGCTAAACCAAAATAAATCAGCACTTAATAAAAGCTATCGGGATTTTATCTACTTTTGCACCTCTTAAATCACTGGCTTAATCATACAGGAGCATTAATGAATAAATATCCTGAATATAAACAACTTGACCTGTCAGCCATCGGCAACGAAGTGCTGAAGCAATGGGAAAAAGAGAATACTTTTCAAAAAAGTCTCGAAATTCGCCGCGAGAGCACGCCTTTTATTTTTTATGAAGGGCCCCCTTCGGCCAATGGTGTTCCAGGCATTCACCACGTGATGTCACGTGCCATTAAAGATATCTTCTGCCGTTACAAAACCATGAAAGGCTTTCTGGTGAATCGTAAAGCCGGCTGGGATACCCATGGATTGCCCATTGAAATTGCCGTAGAAAAAACACTGGGCATTACCAGGGAAGATATTGGCAAAAAAATTTCGGTAGACGAATACAACAAAGCCTGCCGCACCGAGGTAATGAAATACAAGGATATGTGGGATGACCTCACCCGTCGCATCGGGTACTGGGTTGATTTGGAACATCCCTACATTACCTTCGACAATAAATACATGGAAACCCTTTGGTTTCTGCTGGGCGAATTGTTTGATAAAGGCTTGTTGTACAAGGGTTATACCATTCAGCCTTTTTCTCCGGCTGCCGGTACCGGCCTGAGCACCCATGAGTTGAATCAGCCCGGTTGCTATCGCAATGTTAAAGACAATACGGTAGTGGCTCAGTTTAAGGTGATTCGCAACGACCAATCGGAGAAATTGTTTACCGGCCTTCACGGTGATTTGTTCTTTATTGCCTGGACCACCACGCCCTGGACCTTACCCAGCAATACGGCCCTGGCTGTTGGTAAAAACATAGAATATGTAAAGGTAAAAACCTTCAATCCTTACACCTTTGAACCTGTTACTGTTGTCCTTGCCAAAGAGCTTTGCGGAAAATATTTCCCGGAGAAGAATGCTGAATTAAGGCTGGAAGATTATGAAGCCGGACAAAAGGCCATACCCTTTGCTGTGAGTGGCTGCTGGAAAGGAAGTGAACTGGAAGGTATGCGTTATGAACAACTGCTGCCTTATGCACAACCCGAAGAGGGCGATGCTTTCCGCGTGGTTAGCGGCGATTTTGTTACCACTGAAGACGGTACCGGTATAGTGCATATTGCTCCCAGTTTTGGTGCCGATGACTTTAAAGTGGCCCGCCTGAACGGTATTGGTGCCCTTACCCTGGTTGATCGCCACGGCAGGTTTACAGCCGAAATGGGCGAATTTGCCGGCCGCTATGTAAAAGCCGAATATGCAACCGATTATGACCCTGCCAAAGAAGACAATGTGGATATCGACATCATTGTTAAACTTAAAAAGGAAAACCGGGCATTTAAAACAGAAAAATATGAGCACTCCTATCCACATTGCTGGAGAACCGATAAGCCCATATTGTACTATCCCCTCGACAGTTGGTTCATACGTACTACCGCTTACCGCGATGAGATGCTCGCGCTGAATAAAACCATCAACTGGAAGCCCGAGGCAACCGGCAGCGGACGTTTTGGTAACTGGCTCGAAAATCTGGTTGACTGGAACCTCAGCCGCTCAAGGTATTGGGGTACCCCTCTGCCTATATGGATGAGTGAAGACAAACAGGAGGTGCGCTGTATCAGCTCCATAAGCCAGTTAAAAGAAGAAATTCAAAAATCTGTCGCAGCCGGTTTCATGAAAGTGAACCCATTGGAATCCTTTATTCCGGGGGATAATTCTGATGAAAACTACAGCACTTTCGATATTCACCGGCCTTATGTAGATGACATCGTGCTGGTGTCGCCTTCCGGCAAAAAAATGTTGCGGGAAACCGACCTCATAGATGTGTGGTTCGATTCCGGCGCCATGCCTTTTGCCCAGTTCCATTATCCATTTGAAAACAAAGAGCATCTTAGCGAATACTTCCCGGCCGATTTTATTGCCGAAGGTGTTGACCAGACCCGCGGATGGTTCTTCACGCTGCATGCCATCGCAACCATGGTATTTGATTCTGTCTCTTTCAAAACCGTGGTATCCAACGGCTTGGTTTTAGACAAAAATGGCAATAAAATGTCGAAGCGTTTGGGAAATGCCGTTGATCCGTTTGAAACCATCGAAAAATACGGCCCCGATGCCACCCGTTGGTATATGATTACCAATGCTCAGCCATGGGACAACCTCAAATTCGATCTGGATGGCATTGCCGAGGTTCAACGCAAATTCTTTGGAACACTATACAATACCTACAGCTTCTTTGCACTCTATGCCAATATAGATGGCTTTATTTATAAAGAGGCTGAAATTGCACACGAAGATCGTCCGGAAATTGACCGCTGGATTCTTTCAGAGCTTAACAGTCTGGTTATGGCTGTGGATAGTTACTACGAAGACTATGAGCCTACCAAAGCGGGGCGCGCCATTGCTGATTTTGTGGATGCACACCTCAGCAACTGGTATGTTCGCTTGTCGCGCAGACGTTTTTGGAAAGGCGACTATACCACCGATAAAATCTCGGCATATCAGACACTTTACACCTGCCTTGAATCGGTTGCCATACTCATAGCTCCTATTGCACCTTTTTTCAGCGACCGTTTGTTTACCGATCTCAATTCAATTACCTCGCGCAACAAGGCTACCTCTGTACATCTGGCCGATTTCGCGAAAGCAGATGAACAGTTAATTGACAAAAGCCTGGAAGAACGCATGCAGCTTGCTCAAAAGATTTCATCCATGGTATTGTCCTTACGTAAGCAACATCGCATACGGGTAAGACAGCCGCTTAGCCGCATAATGATACCGGCCTCTGATGAATCTTTCAAAGAGCAGGTTGAAGCAGTTAAAGGACTGATAACGAGCGAAGTAAATGTAAAGAACATCGAATACATCTCCGGTCAGGGCATACTGGTGAAAAAGGTGAAAGCCAATTTTAAAGCCCTCGGACCACGCTATGGCAAGCTGATGAAACAAATTGCTGCGGAATTGGTTAACATAGGTCAGTCCGGCATAGCCCAATATGAAGCTGAAGGAAAGCTGAATTTAAACATCCAGGGAGAGCAGGTACAACTTGTTGAAGGAGATTTGGAGGTAATTACCGAAGATATTCCCGGCTGGGTAGTAGCCACCGAAGGCAGCCTTACTGTAGCATTGGACGTGTCCATAAGCGAAGAATTGCGCCAGGAAGGGATTGCCCGTGAACTGATCAACCGCATCCAAAACATCCGTAAAGATCTTGGATTTGAGGTAACCGATAAAATTGCCATAGAGGTGGTGAAAAACAATGGGCTGAGTGATGCCCTTATGAATAATTATTCTTATATTTGTTCAGAAACTCTTGCTGAATCGTTCCGTTTTACTGATGCCATTGAACCAGCTAAAAGTATAAATGTGGAACTGACTGACAATTTACAGGCAACAGTAAGCGTTCAAAAATTATAAGAAGTAAAATAAGTATGTTTACCAATTTCAATTGTTAGCAATCATGAAGAAAGCAAATGCACAGGAAGAAACCCTGAAAAACAAATATTCTGACGAGGAACTGGAAGAGTTCAAACAAATTATACTCGAAAAACTGGACAAAGCACGTCGCGACTTAAAAATGTTGACCGAAGCTTTTGCCAACAGCAATGAGCATGATATCAGTGATACATCGCCTACATTTAAGGTGCTGGAAGAAGGTTATCAGGTCAACTCCAAGGAAGAAAACAGCAAACTGGCGGCCCGCCAGGATAAGTTTATTACCGCGCTTGAAAATGCTCTGATTCGTATAGAAAATAAAACTTACGGGGTTTGCAGAGCTACCGGAAAGCTAATCTCCAAGGAACGCCTGAGAATTGTGCCTCATGCAACCCTCAGTATAGAAGCTAAACTAAATCAGGGTAAAAATTAGCAAGCCGACACATCATTTTAAAGAATGAAACTTCTGGCTGTTATGTGTTTCATATATCGCCCGGTCAGTGAAAACCGACCGGGTTTCTGCATGTGTATCCGATAGTTTATTGTATTAATACTCTACTACTTGAAAAAAGCCCTCTTTATTGTTGTCTTAATTTTGATTATTGATCAGGCCGTAAAAATCTGGATAAAAACCCATATGATGATGGGTGAAGAGATTCACGTGCTGGGCAACTGGTTTATCATACATTTTACTGAAAACCCCGGCATGGCCTTCGGCATGCAGATCGGCGGTAACTACGGAAAACTGCTGCTGTCGGTTTTTCGAATAGTTGCCATAGTGGGTATCATCTATTATTTGTACCTGATTACACGTAAAAAGGTAAGTAATGGATTGATTATAAGCTTGTCGCTGGTGCTTGCAGGTGCCATTGGGAATATGATTGACAGCGCATTTTATGGTATGATTTTCAGTAGCAGCAACTATTTTGAAGTTGCCCGGCTCTTCCCCGAAGGCGGAGGTTACGCCCCTTTCTTACATGGGCGTGTGGTTGATATGCTGTATTTTCCTATCATTCAGGGAACCTTTCCCGATTGGGTGCCGGGATGGGGAGGCAGCGAATTTATCTTTTTCAGACCTGTGTTTAATATAGCCGACTCGTCCATCACTATAGGCGTATTGCTGATGGTCATCTTTCAAAAACAGTTTTTTAAAAAGTAGTCAATCGGCCATTTTGGTTTTCACCGGCAAAACCGGTAAACATGATGCGCCTTCAGATATGGGAATTTGGCCCATACCTGAAGCACTTAAAATCAAAAATTTACAAGTTTAGCCGATTTTTTATCCGAAATCAGATTATTACACTAATCAAGCCCTATTTCAGCCTTGCTGCAATGACGCCGCTGATTTTTTCTACTGGAATCCGTTCCTGTTTCATGGTATCGCGCTCGCGTATAGTTACGGTGTTGTCCTCCAGGCTTTGATGATCCACGGTGATGCAATAGGGTGTTCCAATGGCATCGTGACGGCGATACCGCTTGCCAATGGAGTCTTTTTCTTCGTATTGACAATTATAATCCACCTTAAGGTTATCCATTATGCTGCGTGCCAGCTCGGGTAGTCCATCCTTAGCTACCAGGGGCAATATGGCAGCTTTTACCGGGGCAAGTACCGGAGGCAGCTTCATAACGGCCCGCTCCGAACCATCCTCCAGCTTTTCTTCGGTATATGCGTGGCTAAGTATAGCAAGAAAAGTGCGATCCAGCCCTATGGAGGTTTCCACCACGTAAGGCACGTAACTTTCGTTGAGCTCCGGATCAAAATACTGCATCTTTTTGCCTGAAAATTTCTGGTGGGCTGACAAGTCGAAATCGGTGCGTGAGTGAATGCCTTCCAACTCCTTGAACCCAAAAGGAAACTTAAACTCAATATCGGTGGCTGCATTGGCATAATGTGCCAGTTTCTCGTGATCATGAAAACGGAAGTTTTCGCTGTCAATGCCAAGCGACAGATGCCAGTTCATGCGTTCTTTTTTCCAGAACTCAAACCATTGCAACTCGGTGCCGGGCCGCACGAAAAACTGCATCTCCATTTGTTCAAATTCACGCATGCGAAAGATAAACTGCCGGGCTACGATTTCATTGCGAAATGCCTTGCCAATTTGTGCAATGCCGAAAGGAATTTTCATCCTGCCGGTTTTCATCACATTCAAAAAGTTTACAAAAATTCCCTGAGCGGTTTCAGGGCGAAGGTATATGGCACTGGCGTCTTCGGTTACAGAGCCCATGCGGGTGGAAAACATGAGGTTAAACTGACGCACCTCGGTCCAGTTGCGTGAACCCGATACAGGACAAACTATATTCAGCTCTTCAATCAACTTTTTCAGATCTGCCAAATCATTGGTTTCCAGGCTGTGAATAAACCGGGCATTAATGGCATCAATTTTTGACTGATTTTCCAGCACACGTGCATTGGTTGCCCTGAACTGATTTTCATCAAATGCATCGCCGAAACGTGCAGCCGCTTTGGTGACCTCTTTGTTGATCTTCTCTTCAATTTTGGCCAGGTGATCTTCAATAAGTACGTCAGCCCGATATCTTTTCCTGGAGTCCTTATTGTCTATCATCGGGTCGTTAAAGGCATCCACATGGCCCGAAGCCTTCCAGATGGTGGGATGCATAAAAATAGCCGAATCTATGCCTACAATGTTTTCATGATAACGCACCATGGCTTTCCACCAATAGTCTTTAATGTTGTTTTTTAATTCAACACCGTTCTGACCGTAGTCGTAAACCGCACTCAGTCCGTCGTAAATATCACTCGACTGGAATACAAATCCATATTCCCGTGCGTGGGCGGTTATCTTTTTAAAAGCTTCTTCATAATTTGTCATGCTGCAAAAGTACGGATAGATTGTGATATTATAAAGATGTTTTTATTGAACATCAGCAGAAGCCAAAACATTTAATTGATGGCTGTTTTTTCCCTTTTCGTTAGAATAGGCGGGCTTCTTCGGTAGATGGATCTGATTTGCGACCACTTTTTGCAACCCGGATGCATGAGTTTCATGTATCCCATCAACAAAAAAACGGTAAAATTTATCCGACTACCTAAAGAATATCCGGATAACAAACTTTTTCCATCCCTTATCTAAAACAAAAACACCTTCCGGCTGCAATGGATTGGTTAACCATTGAAGCAGCCCGAAGGTGTCCGCATGAAAGCTAAATTTTACATCAGGAAGCCCAGCAGGATACCCGCAGCTACGGCGCTGCCGATAACGCCGGCAACGTTGGTCCCATAGCGTGCATGAGCAAATAGTTGGTTTTGTCGTATTCCAGACCGATAACATGCGAAACCCGTGCACTATCAGGGACAGCCGAAACGCCGGAGTTACCGATAAGGGGATTTATTTTGTTGCCTTCTTTAAGGAAGAGGTTGAAAAACTTAACAAACAGCACGCCGGCCAATGTCGCTACCACAAAAGAACCAGCACCCAGCGCAAATATTTAAAGCAACTGAGGCGTAAGAAATGTGGTAG
>JAQVEI010000080.1 GCA_028697695.1 Lentimicrobiaceae bacterium | reverse complement strand
TATATCGGAAGGGCTTCAGTTTCAGCCGGGACTGAGGGTTGAAACCGATTGTCAAACCTGTAATTACACCTAATTGCGGATGAATGGCCTGGGTGGCGGATATTCACAGATACTTATAAATGGCCGGCCCGTATTTAGCCCACTGATTGGTTTGTATGGCATGGAACAGATACCAGCCAATATGGTTGACCGCATCGAAGTGGTGAGGGGAGGAGGGTCTGCCCTTTACGGTTCAAGCGCAATTGGAGGCACAGTAAATGTTATTACGCACCTGCCCGATGACAATGACTACAGTCTGGGGCTTACCTCCAATGTAATCAATGGTCAATCTATGGACAATGTGCTCAGTGGTAATGTAACCATGGTTTCGAAAAAGCGCAATGCCGGAGCTGTGCTTTTTGTCAACCGCAGGTATCGTGAGGCGTATGACCATCCCGGAATCACCTTAATGGCCAATGGTTCGCAAAAGATCGAAAAAGACAATTACTCCGAATTGCCCGAGTTGAGAAACAATTCCTTTGGCGGAAACTTGTTTTTACGGCCATCACCCAACCAAAAGCTGGAATTAAATTTTACAAGTTTATATGAATACCGCTATGGTGGTGAGATGATTGGTAAAGAAGCTCATTTGGCCAAACAATCAGAGGAAAGGGTGCACAATATTTTTATGGCCGGCATTGATTATCAAATTAATTTTAATGATGATAACAGTTCCTTTATCGCCTACGCTGCCGGACAAACTACCGATCGCCGGCATTATACCGGTTTGTATCCTGAACGAAGCGGGTTCGATACTGACTCTGCCTATTTAGCGGCTGAAATTATACATTTGAAAGATACACCCTATGGCCATACTGACAATTCTACTTTACAGGGTGGGATGCAGATAAACCACAGAATTCAGGATTTTATTATTGGAACCAATGTGTTGACAGCAGGCCTGGAGTATTTGGTTGATGATATTGTTGACTCTATACCGCATTATAAATATGGAACCAATCAGAAAACCTCCAATGCTGCATTTTTTCTTCAAAGTGACTGGCAGTTGTCCCGGGCTTTTACCTTTTTGCCCGGAGTTAGAGCCGATAAACACAATTTGCTTGATCATGCCATATTAAGCCCACGGCTGTCGCTGTTGTACCGTTATAAAAACTACACCCAGTTCCGGTTAACCTGGGGAACAGGTTTCCGCGCCCCCGAAGCTTTTGACGCCGATATGCACATAGCGTTTGCCGGAGGCGGAGTGTCAAGAATTACTCTTGATAAAGATCTGAAAGAGGAGCGATCAAATAGTTTAAGTGGCTCCATTAATTTCGACCTGCCGAGTGAAAAATATATTTTTGGTTTTACCCTCGAGGGTTTCTATACCCGGCTTACCGATGCCTTTCACCTGCAGCCCATTGGTGCCGATGAACTTGGAGAACAGTTCGTAAAACGCAATGGACCTGGGGCCACCGTTAAAGGAGCTACCCTCGAACTTAGAGCCAATTACAACAAACAGGCACAAGTAGAAGCAGGGTTCACCCTGCAGTCGAGCCTGCATACAAAAGGTGTGGAAAACATTGAAGGCCTTGAAGCCAAAAGAGAGTTCCTGCGCACGCCCAACGACTATGGTTACCTTGTGCTGATGTTGTTCCCAACACCCAGAATAAATGCTTCGTTTAATGCTGTATATACCGGTTCCATGCTTCAGGCCAAATTCTCACCTGACGAAAGCCTCATTTCCAATGAATACCGAACAACGGATTCATTTACGGAAATTAGCTTTAAGCTTGGCTATACATTGCCTCTGCGTGCAATTGATACCGGGCTTGAGTTTTATGGAGGTGTGAATAACATTACCAATATTTTTCAGTCAGACTTTGACAATTACCGAAACCGGGATAGCAATTATGTGTATGGCCCCGGCCAACCCCGCACAATTTATATTGGGATAAAGCTAAAGTCGCTTTAGACGAAAGAATTACATGTATTGGCTGAGGAATGGATGTAAAATCCGGCCCTCAGCCTTTTTTTTACCTAAAAGCCCGGGAAATCGTGTTTTAAAACTGTCTGTAGAACGGAGAATGCATAAATGAATAAAATTCAACTTACAATTACCTCTGTCCCACGCATAAACTTCTTATTATTTCCAAAAAAATCAGGAATATTTTGCATAATCTGAAATTATTCATACATTTATTCATTCAATGAACAATTCATGCAATGAAATAAATTAAATAATACCTGAACATTAACAGGGTATCCAAATTCAATGTAACCTTGATATTTAATGGTCAGCTTTTTCTAATCACACAAGGTCGCAATTATTAAATCATTCTTTGATGGATCGAACTGAAATAAAAAAGATGTTTATTGATATCCCGACAAAATTATGCCGGACGATGAGTCTTACCATAATAAACGGGATAATAAGTGATTTTCCGGATGGTTTTACGAAAAATCACTTAAGTGTGATGAGGTTGTTGGATGAAAATGGCCCCATGTACATTACCCGGATTGTTGATATTATAGGTATCACTAAGCCTCAAATGACAGCAACCACCGATAAATTGATAAAAATGGGTCTGGTAACCCGTAAGAATGATACAAATGATCGAAGAAAAATATTCCTGGTGCTTACCCCTGCCGGCGTAGATTTAGCAGCAAAAGTCAGCCAAAACGTTGATGTTATCGTTGAAAATTTACTTTCCGGGTTTTCTGAACAGGAAATTTCGGAACTGGCAATGGGCCTAAAAGCATTTAGTAAAATATGCTCGTTATGTATTGCCAAATATAATAAAACAAATCACTATGAAATTTGAAATTCCTGAGTCCTTAGCCCGAAGTGAGTTTAAACGAAAATTTAGTTTTATAGAGCTATATCGTTCCTACATTTTCGTCCCCCGTGCCATACTTAAATTGAAAGACAACAAAAAGAGCGGGCTTGTCGATTTACATTTTATCGAGCGTTTACAATTGGCGGTTACCGAGGTTAATGGGTGTGCAGTCTGTTCCTATGCTCATACTACTATGGCTTTGCGCCAGGGAATGAGCAATGAGGAGATCAGTAGTTTTTTGAGTGGCAGTGACAGCCACATCAAACCGGAAGAAGCAAAGGCAATAATGTTTGCCCAGCATTTTGCCGATACCCGGGGCTATCCCCAAGAAGATACCTATGAAGCCATAGTTGCGGAATATGGATCTGAAAAGGCTGGAATCATACTCTCGGCAGTTCAGGTGATGTTAGCGGGAAATATGTTTGGAATACCTTTTAGTGCCTATCTTTCACGCCGAAACGGGAAACCTTTTAAAGGCAGTAGTTTGTGGTATGAAATGGGTATGCTGATTGGTGGTATACTGGTCCTGCCAATAGCTATGATTCATGCCTTGTTGCGGTGGATGCCTGGGCTCCCCAACACCCGCTATGGAAAGAAAACAGAAGTATAGGTGAATTCAGCTATTAGTCAAGGGTACACCGGTGGATGCTGGCCTTATGCTACACTCCATTGTTTACGCGCGCTTACGGTCGCTCTTTTATTAGCTTATGCTGCCGAATGATGAAGAAAGAGGCTATCCCAATAATGGAGAGCCTCTTCGCAGTTATACAGAATCGTTTATGCTTATGCTAATATTTTTAGCAGTTAGCCAGGCCGTTTTTAAGGTCTTCGATAATATCATCCACATCTTCAATACCTACCGAAAAACGCACCAAATCGTCGGTAATGCCGGCGGCGAGTTTGTTTTCCTTGCTTACGGCAGCGTGTGTCATTGAAGCGGGGTGCTGTATCAGGGTTTCTACTCCACCCAAAGACACTGCCAGTAAGGCCAGATGCACATTGTTCATAAGTTTTTCACCAGCTTCATAGCCACCCTTAAGGCCGAAGCTCATCATTGAACCAAATCCGCTCATTTGTTTCTTTGCCAGTTCATACTGTGGGTGAGATTCCAATCCGGGATATTTAATCCATGCCACTTTGGGGTGTGCCTCAAGGTATCTGGCTATTTTCATGGCATTTTCTTCGGCCCGATCGATGCGGATAGAGAGTGTTTTCACCCCACGAATAACCATAAATGCCTGGGTGGGATCCATATTACAACCCAAATAAACCATACAATGCCTAATCTTTTTGTAAAGTTCCGGCCCTTTGGTAACAATCACTCCACCCACGATATCGGCATGACCATTGATAAATTTGGTGATGGAGTGCAGCACCACGTCGGCACCCAGCTCCAAAGGCTTTTGCAAATAGGGAGAGCAGAAAGTATTGTCAACCACCAAAATAAGATTGTGCGCTTTGGCAATCTCTGCACATGCCGCTATGTCGGTAATCTCCATGGTGGGATTGGCCGGTGTTTCTATATACAGCACTTTGGTGTTCTGCTTTATTGCTGCAACAATATTGTTGGTATCAGCGGTATTTACAAAAGTGGCTTCTACACCAAATCGTGAAAAATCCTGCTCTAACACGCCGCGAGCCGGGCCATATACTGCCCTGGAACTAACGATGTGACTGCCGGCACCGAGCAATGCCATATACACGCTGCTTATAGCGCCCATGCCCGAGCTGGTGGCTATGCCGCCGTACCCATTTTCCAATTGGGCAATATTTTGCTCAAGTGCACGAATGGTGGGGTTGGCAATACGGGTATATATATATCCATCGCTGGCACCCGAAAAGCAATCTGCTCCATGTTGTGCACTCTTGAATTTGAATGTTGATGATTGGTAAATGGGTACCGTTGCGCTGCCAAACTCATCATCAAACGCTCCGGCATGGATTAATTTTGTGTTGAAACCTTTGTCTTTGGTATTCATGATTTGTTGTTTTTAATTAGAACTCGATACCCTTGCGGGCTTCGACTCCCTGATTATAATAGTGTTTAATTTCTTTCATTTCAGTTACCAGATCAGCAATCTCATAAAGCTCATCCGGTGCATAACGCCCTGTCATTACAATTTCCATACTATCGGGCTTGCTTTTTAACAAGGCTGTTATCTCTTCAACATCAAATAAGTGGTAATGCAAAGCTATACAGATTTCATCTAAAATGAGCACATCTGTCTTATTTTCGGCGATAATTTTTAAGACCTGCTCCAGTCCTTTCCAGGCTGCGTCAATGTCATCCCGGTTGGGTTTGTTTACTATAAAGCATTCGAGTCCATATTGTTTCAGTTCGATTTGAGGAAAATGTTTCAAAGCATCTATTTCAGCATAATGCATGCCCTTTACAAACTGGGCAATAAACACACGTTTTCCTGCTCCGGCAGCCCGAAGTGCCAGTCCAATGGCAGCGGTTGTTTTTCCTTTTCCATTGCCTGTATATAGCTGTATATAACCTTTCATCTTGTGTAGTCAGGTGATTGTTTTGTATTGTTGATCAAAATTCTTTCAATTCCCCGTTTTTGTACTTTTCAAAAGCCTGCCTTAGCGTCAAATCCTGGGCACCTGTAAATATTTTTAATTTCATATGCGCCAGTGCTTTAGCTGCCGTATCACCTGGTCCGTTTCCGGTAATCAACACATCGGGGTTTAACTCAAAAATTCGTTGTGAGGTTGCTGTTCCGGCACCATGAGCCTCGTTTTTTACAGCGCTATTGTCAAAACCTTGCAATTCATCGCTCTCTTCGTTGTAGATTACCAGGTAGGCTGTTCGTCCGAACCGTGGGTCTATCATAGCATCCCAATTGGTTCCGTCTGCAGTAAAAGCTATTTTCATTCTATCTAAATTTTAAGTGGTCAGTATTTTGATTTGCTCCCATATATCTTTTAAGTTGGCCGGGAGGGTGCCCCGATCGAGTTCTACAATAGTCTTACCCTCGATCATTGCTTTTGTAAAGTCTTCATTGTACGGCAAATCGCCCAGGTGAATTATTTCTTCCGAGAGTAGAAAATCTTTTATTTCGCTGGTTTTTTCAGGATTTATATCTGCCTTGTTGATGATGCATCCCGAGGGAATTTTGAATTTTTTTACCAGTTGGTGTACGCGCATTAAGTCATGCAACCCCGAAACACTAGGCTCGGTTACCAGCACCACGAAAGTGGCTCCTGAAAGTGATGATATTACGGGGCATCCAATACCGGGTGACCCATCTACCAAAACATACTCTTTTTGTTCCTCAAGGGCGAGTTCTTTGGCCTCATTTTTAACTTTAGCTACCAGTTTGCCTGAATTGTCGGCCCCAGCTTCCAGACGAGCATGCACCATATGACTGCCAGTTTTGATGTTGGAAATATACCACTTGCCGGCCATGAGTTTTTTATTTATTATGGTTTGAGTGGGGCAAACCCTTGCACAATACCCACAACCTTCACAATCAATTGGGTTAATGGTATATTTTCCGTTGCTTACAGAAATGGCGTCAAACCGGCATATTTGCTCGCACAGGCCACAGCGGGTACAGTTGCTTTGGTCAATGTAGGCTAACTCTCCGCTAAAGAAGTTGTCTTCATTTTCAAAATCAGGCTGCATCAGCAGGTGCATGTCGGCAGCATCCACATCGCAATCGGCCAACACTACCCGGGTTCCTTCCAATACGGCAAATGATGCGGTGATGGAGGTTTTACCCGTGCCACCCTTTCCTGAAATAACAACAATTTCTTTCATGGCCGGCTCCTTTCCGCAGACAGGCAATAATCGAGAATATCTTTCAAAGCCTCCCGTATTTCGGGGAATTCAGGGTAGATGAGCCTGCCGGCTGAATATAACTCTGCAATTCTCCGGTTGTTAGGGATTCTGGCCAGTACAGGAATATTTTCTGCCTGGCAATAGCGGATTACTTCATTGTTTCCCAGTCCGTCACGGTTTATCACCACACCAAAAGACTTTTCCAGTTTATGCGTGGTTTCTACCGCCAGGGTTAAATCATGTAATCCAAAGGGAGTGGGTTCTGTAACCAATATTACAAAATCTGCATCTTTTATGGCCTCTACCACCGGGCAGGATGTACCGGGCGGTGAGTCATAGAGATGAACATTCACATAAGGCAATTTGTCAGCCGCGTACTTTTTTGATTTTGCTATACTGGCTACTGCCTGTTCTTCTCCAACATTGAGGCGGCTCTCTATATGATGCAGTCTGCCATTCTGGAAATGATTCAACTTACCAATTGCTCTGGGAATCATGGGTAAGGCCCCGGCCGGGCAAAGTTCAGAGCATGCATAGCAACTGTGACACAGTTCGGGAAAAACCAGAATAGAAGGCCCAAGTTGTATGATGGCATGAAAGTTACATAGTTTGGGACAAAGTCCGCAAAGCGTACATTTTGATTCATCCCATTGAGGAATCATCTTAAGGTTGTCTTCTGAGTGAAGCAGTCTCCCTTCAAAAAACAAGCCCGAATTCGGTTCTTCCACATCCAGGTCAACCAGAACAACTTCTTGCTGTTCAGCAATACAAGCGGCCAGATTGGTGGCAAGGGTGGTTTTTCCTGTACCACCCTTGCCGCTTGCAATGGCTATCTTAAAAGGTGTTCGGTTAATCATAAGCCATCCTTGTTATTACATCTTGTAATGATGATATTTTACAATTTATTAATGGTTGTGCCCATGACCATGGCCGTGGCCATGTCCATGTTCTCCATGATGGTCGCAGTAATTAGCGTTTAGTTTTAGTTTTCCGGCAATAAATTGGTTTACCAGGTTTTCAGCGGTATCCACGGGAGCGCCAACAAAAACATTTACTCCGGCCTCATTGAATAAATTAACGGCCATAGGTCCCATGCCACCGGCAATTACATCAGTAGCGCCATTTGACGCTACCCATTTTGGGAAGGTTCCGGGTTGGTGTTCAGGCGGGTTCATCAGGGTAGTTTTTGTGATGATATTGTTTTCTACATCAACATATGCAAAAGCCTGGCAATGGCCAAAGTGTTCTGAAAGCACGTTGCCCGCCATAGGAATTGCGATTCTCTTTTTTGTCATTTCAGGGGTTGTTTAAATAAAGTAAAACCCCGGTTCTACGTTGGATAATCGCAGCGCCGGGGTTAATGTAGTGTTATTCTTTTTTTGAAATGGCTTTTTCTACCTGCTCTTTTGACAAGGGTTTGGTGCAGAAGAACCAATCGTAGCATTTCATGTTCTCTTTATCTGCCATACGTTCGGCGGCTACACCACATGAGCCGGCAGTAGGAACAATTACATCATCGCCGGGTTGCCAGTCGGCTGGCGTGGCAATGGAGAAAGCATCGGCAGCCTGCATCGCTATCAGTGCACGGTACAGCTCATCAAAATTCCTGCCCAGGCTAAGCGGATAATAAATAATGGCCCGAATCATACCCTTGGGGTCAATGAAAAAGACTGCGCGAACAGCTTTTGTATTGCTTTCTCCGGGCATCATCATACCATATTTTTGAGCTACATTCATGGTGATGTCTTCTATAAGAGGGAATTTCACCTCTATGTCCTTCATCCCGTTGAATTCAATCTTTTCCTTGATGGTTCTAAGCCACGCAATATGGCTGTATAATCCATCCACAGAAAG